>CAZGKH010000241.1:0-6481 GCA_964525665.1 uncultured Anaerolineae bacterium
GGCGCTGAGCGCCAGCACGAGGGGGAGCTTATGGGGGAGGAACGGGATGATGGCCAGTTCATCTCTAGCCATGGCTTTGATGGATGCCAGGAGTTTCTTCGTTTCGGGGGGCGTCAGTGCGGAAGTCGGCTCGTCGAAGATGAGGATCTTGGCCCCGCGATAGAGGGTCTTCAGGATCTCCACCACCTGCTTTTCCCCTTCGGAAAGCTGCCATACTTTCGCCCTGAGGGCGACGTTGAATCCGTATCTCTCGCAGAGTTCCTTTAGCTCTTCTTCCGCCCTCTTCAGGTTCAGAATTCTCCCAGCCCTCGGGTGACCAAGGATAATGTTCTCGATAGCCGTGTGAGCCGACACCAGCTTGCGGTGTTGATGAACCATCCCTATCCCCAGATCAATGGCGTCCAGAGGCGACCTGAACTTGACCCTCTTATCTCCGATGTAGATCTCGCCTTCGTCGGGTTGCAGCAGCCCGAACAGGATATTCATCAAGGTGGTCTTCCCGGCGCCGTTCTCCCCGAGGATGGCGTGAATCTCGCCCGCTTTTATCTCGAAATCTATGCTGTCATTGGCGACGACCCCGGGAAATCTCTTCGTGATTCCCCTCGCCTCCAAGACCGTCTCGCCGCGTTTTATCCCTTCCAGGAACCCTTTTTGCATCTGTCTCTCTTCTCACCCACCAAAATACAGCATAAATTGAGGCTCCCTCCTTTTGGGAGTTTTCCCCTCAAGATGGGAGCCTCATGCCTCTTGGCTACCAGAAGGTGCAACGCACTTACACACGACTTCTGCAGGCCACGATAGGGTTGTAGAGTACCCGATTGTGAAGAATCCGGCGCTGATCAAGTGCGTTGCACCTTTTTTACTCCAGCACCACCGTGCCTTCCAGGTCGAAGTTGAACTCTGAAAGCAGCCACTCGTCCGATTGCATCTCACCAGCTTGCTTGACCACTGTTCCCTCGGCTGGAATCGGCAGATTATCCAGCGCCAGGCCAGTTCCGTTGCTCGCGAACTCGTGCTCGAAGAAGGGATCCCACACTCCCTTGATCATCTGATCCCTTCGTTTCTCAACGAGTTCTACGATCTCATCCGGAATCAATGGCCGAGCTTTGGGACTTATGGCGTCAACTCCCACCTTGTTATCGTTCATTATGTCAACCGTTGGAAGCTCTGTGCCATCAGCTAGAATCATCTTGTCGTCCATGCCCATGTACAGCACTGTCTCTGGACTCACATCGCCAGCCAACCAATCCTTGACGATCTTCTCGTAGAGGACTTCCCAGCGTGTGTCGAAGGACACGGCCACGGTATCCGTGCTCGACCAGCCGTAGAACCCCACTATGTCCATGTCCTTGCCTACGAACCAGATGCCCTCTTCCTGGGCCACGTCCAGGGGAGACCCGGAATCTGTCTGCTGGGTCAAGACATCAACGTCGTACTGGCTCACCAGGGTTTTTGCGATTTCTCGCTCTTCCGTGGGCAGGTACCAGTCACCGACGTACTTCACGTACAGTGTGATATCTTTGCCAAGCAACTCTGCTGCATCCTTCACCCCAAGGTAAAAGCCAGCCTGCCGCCGGATGACCTGAACAGATGGGAATGCCGAGACGATGCCTATGTTGCCTGACTGGGTCAGCGCCCCGGCGATGAGCCCTTCCAGGTACAACGCCTGATACTGTCTGGGGAAGAGTCTTATGAAATTCCTCTTCGTGGTCAGGTCGCTGGCAATGATGGATACGAAATAAGCATCCGGGTACTTATCAGCGATATCCTTCAAGGGCAGCCCCATGAATTCTGCGTTTCCCACGACTATGTCGGCCCCGTCAGCGATCAACTCTTCGGCGTAGGGAACTGTGAGATCAGGTCCTACTTCCTCTCTGTAGACGTACTCCACATCTGGGTATTTTTCAGCGATTCGCTTTCCCGCACGATCATGGGCTCCAGACCAAGTCGTCCCTTCGATTATGCTGAAATGCTCAATCGCTAGAGTAACACCCTCCTTCACTTCTTTGACCACTTGCTTCTCCACCTCGACGGTGACAGGAACCTCTTTCTCGACGACTACCTGCTTCTCGACCACCTCAGGGGCGGGCGCAGCGCAGGCCGCCAGCATCGCCAGTACCGCCATCAGGGAGATGATCACTAACGCTGTTCTCTTCCAGGGCATTTTTTCCTCCTTTTGCTTGGTGTGAAATGTTGAGCGCTAACCACTAGTGCTCAGGTTTGGGATAAACTTATCAGCTTATATCCATCCCTCCTTTACTTGTTTTGGGGAGTACGGTCTGGGCCTTGCTGCCGCAGCCACCTGCGTTCCCCTCCGCCTGAAGTGGTCTCAATTATACAAAATCATTGGGAGCTTGTCAAATCTGTTTAGTCCAATACCCCTAAACAACCAGCCGTATTCCTCCCCCATTCGGGTGTTAGCCGTTCTCGTCAATCTCAACCACAACTCTGGCTGGGATGGCATCGGTGTTTTCAATCTTCAGAGGGAAGCAATACGCTTTGAACTTCTTCTGGGGTATCGCAGACAAGTTGACAAGATTCTCGATGACGAAGATGTTGTTCCTGGCCAACAGCCTGTCATATTCCCCATGCTTGCGGTCTCGACCTAGCCCAAGGGCATCTATTCCAACGGCATTGATATTCTTTGAGACAAGCCATTCAACGACCTCAAGAGAAAGCTCTGGGTGGTCATAGTACTTCAGAGTCCCAACAAACTCGCTCCAGGTTGTTCTGAAAAACACAAAGTCACCGCTTTCGATTTCGACCTGGTGCTTGACGTCATCCAACCGAACTTCGCCTCCAGGCATTTGGGTAGCGTCTATCAGCTTCCCCGTCCCCATCATTCGTCTGGGATCTATTCGCTTTTCCGGGAATACGAGGTCTACGTGAGTTGCGGTATGCGTTGGGAAGGAAATCAGGATAGACTCGTATTCTCCCTCTGACTCATGATAGAATCTGCGCGAGGCGATCTCCACTGCTGGCGTCCCCAGACGGAAAACGGCGCCTTGTTCTATTGTCATTGAAACATCAATAAGCATTCTCTATCTCCCTTCGTCGGCTAACTACATTGCGCCAAGCATGGTGGGAATTGGCATGTTATTCTTGGCCTTCGGACTTGGCCGCCATGCGCTCTTGCAACGCCTTGTTCAGCGTGTCTAGCCCCTGGCGTAGCATCTTCTTGCTCACGCTGTCAATCAGCCGCTGGCCCACGCTGACCAGCCTACCCCCGACTTGAAATCCGCCCTCATACTTCATGAGCGTCGTGCTGTCGCCTTGATCAATCAGTAGCACGTCGCCGCTGGCCTTGACGAAGGCCGCCCCGCCCTTACCCTCCACCGTCAAGGTATAGCTCTCAGGCGGCGCCTCGTTGGAAGCGACGACCCGGCCGGAGAAGGCGCCCGAAACCGGTCCCACCCGAACGTGCATCTTGCCCTCGTACTCGTTTTCGCTGACCGGGGTCAGGCTCTGCGTGCCGGGCAGGGCGGTGGCCAGCACTGCTGGGTCTCGCAGCAGCTCCCAGACTTCCTCACGAGGGCCGTCAAAGACGTATTCACCTTGTACTTTCACTGTGTTTTCTCCTTACCTTGCCACGAACCCTTCGACCAAGCTCAGGACAAGTGACACAAATTTTCACTAATTTCCTTTTTTTCGTGTTAATTTGTGGAATTCGTGGCAAATTTCTTATCATGCAACAATTCAAACAGCTTATTCGGACTCATCGGCGTCTCCGTTATTTCGATGTCGTGGCCGGCCAGGGCATTCTCCAGCGCCTGGGCGAAGAGGGCTGTAACCGGAATCGCCCCTGCCTCGCCGACGCCCTTGGTGCCCAGCTCGTTGAGCGGCGAGCGGGTTATCTCATGGCCAATCCTGATCCGTGGAACCTCGGCAGCCGTCGGTACCAGATAGTCGGCGAAGGAGGCGTTGAGCAGTTGCCCATTCTCGTCGTACATAAGCTGTTCGTAGTAGGCGTTGCCGATGCCGTGGGCTACGCCACCGTGGACCTGGCCCTCCACGATCAGCGGATTGAGCATTGTGCCGCAGTCCTCGACGGCCACGTAACGCTTGATGTCCACCATCATCGTCTCTGGGTCCACTTCCATGATCATGGCGTGGGCGCCGTTGGCAGTGGCTCCGTATTGAGGGCCGTAGTAGGCGGTGGACTCCAGGCCGGGTTCGGTGCCGGGCTCCACGGCCCCTCGCAGGGGGTTGGCCAGCAGCGCCAGCTCGCCCAGGCTGATGGATTGCTCTGGAATGTCGGCCACTCGTACCTGGCCATCTTCCAGCTCTAGCTCCTGTTCGGGCGTATCCAGCACCGTGCTGGCCAGCTTGAGCACCTTGGCGCGAACGGACTTGGCCGCCGCATGGATAGCATTGGCCGCGACCACCGATCCACGGCTGGCGAAGGTGCCCGTCCCCCAGTGAAATTCGGATGTATCGCCCGTCACCAGGCGTACGTCACGTGGGCTAACGCCCAACTGCTCGGACACGATCTGGGCGAACGAGGTGAAGTGGCCCTGTCCCTGGGTGCCGACGCCGGTGGCCACGCTTATCTTGCCACTCGGTTCGACGGTGACCCGACCTCCCTCGTAGGGGCCCACCCCGGTGGTCTCGACAAAGACGACGATGCCGATGCCCACGTGCCGACCCTCGGCGCGAAGACGGGGCTGCTCTTCACTCACGAACCGGTCGTAGCCGACCATGATGGCCGCCTTCTCCAGCACCGCCAGGTAGTTCCCACTATCGAAGACCAGCGGCGCGAAGGCCTGGTCAATGATCTCGTGATGGTAGGGAAAGGCGTCGGGCGGGATGAGGTTGCGCTGGCGGATTTCAATCGGGTGCAGGCCCAACTCTTTGGCGGCGATGTCCACCAGCCGTTCGATCAGGTATATCCCATGTTGCCGGCCCGCCCCGCGCACGGGGGTGGTGATCATCTTGTTGGTGAACACGACCTTGAGCTCACTGTGGTAGTTGGGGACGTCGTAGGCCCCCATCGAATGGCTTTGCGTGTTGAGGGGAATGGTCAGACCATAGGGGTCATAGGCGCCAGTGTCGTGGAGGAAAGTGTGGCTCACGCCCAGGATGCGTCCGTCGCGTGTTAGCGCGATTTCGGCATCGTGGATCTGCCCTCGTTCCTGGGTGGTGGCCAGGAAGTTCTCGCGCCGGTCTTCGATCCACTTGATGGGCCGACCCAGCTTCAGGGTCGCCCAGGTGAGGCAGACTTCCTCTGGATAGAACATCATGATCTTAGGGCCAAAGCCGCCGCCGACAAAGGGCGCGATCACTCGCACCTGGTTCGGAGACAGGCCGAACATCCCGGCCAGGCCATTGCGGATGGGAATGGGGGCCTGGGTGGTGTCCCATAGGGTCAGATGCTGGCTCTTTTCATCCCACTGGGCCACGATCCCCCGATTCTCCATGGCTGCCGCAGCGCCGCGGTCAATGGTGATGCGCCGCTTGATGACCAGGTCGGCCTGCTCTCGCGCCGCCGCGTAATCGCCCTTGTCCTGGATGAGGTGAGCGGCCAGGTTGGAGTCCAGGTCATCGTGCACCAGCGTGGAATCTGGTTCCAGGGCTTTTTCCAGGTCTGCTACGGCCTCCAGCGGTTCAAGATCCACCACGATATCGTCGAGGGCGTCTTCGGCGATGTAGCGGCTTTCGGCAATGACGACGGCCAGAGGCTCGCCCAGGAGCTTGACTTTGTCTTTGACCAGGGGAACCTGGGTGCGGGTGTGGAAAGTCACTCCTTCGATGGTGGGAGGCGGAATAACCAAAGGCGGGCCTGGCTGCCAGTCATCCCCCATGTCCTCAGCCGTGTAGACCGCCACCACCCCCGGCCGCCCTCTGGCCGCAGAGGCGTCAATGCTCAGCAGGCGGGCGTGGGCGTAGTCACTGCGCAGAAAGGCCGCGCAAAGCATCCCAGGTATCTCTACGTCGTCCACGTACAGGGCTTGCCCGGTCAGCAGACGCGGGTCTTCGGTTCGGGTTATGCGTTGACCAATGTATTTTTCTGTCATGGTTCACTCCTCAATTTGGAGATTGGAAGTTGGAGGTTGGATGTTGGATTTCCAATCTCCAATATCCAATCTCTAATCTCTAATTCACGATCTCATCTTCTCCGCCGCCAACTGCACCGCGTCCACCATGTGCTGGTAGCCGGTGCAGCGGCAGAGGTTCCCAGAGATGGCTTCGCGGATTTCTGGCTCGGTAGGATGAGGGTTTTCTTCCAGGAAGGGCACCAGGCTCATCAGGACGCCTGGGGTGCAGAAGCCACATTGCACGGCGTGAGCATCCCAGAACGCTTGCTGAAGGGGGTGCAGGTTCTCTGGCGTTCCCAACGCTTCCACGGTAGTGATCTCGTGGCCGTTGGCCTGCACTGCAAACATCAGGCAGGATCGGACCGGCTCTCCGTCGAACAGTACGGTGCATGCGCCGCACACGCCGTGCTCGCAGCCGACGTGGGTGCCGGTCAGACCCACGTGAT
>CAZGKH010000242.1:0-6447 GCA_964525665.1 uncultured Anaerolineae bacterium
AGGGGGCTCGGTCGGGAGACCTTCGCCCATCGTCGGGAGACCTTCGCCCATCGTCAGGAGACCTTCGCCCATCGTCGGGAGACCTTCGCCCATCGTCGGGAGACCTTCGCCCATCGCGTTTGAAGCAGCTACTTTGCCATAGAGCTTGCCTGCGCCCAGCACCCAGCGCACCGCGTCGTAGGCGTCAATCCGCCCCCAGCCGTAGACGTTGTCGGGGCCAGCTTCGCCAAAGTCGGCGGCGGTGTATTTCATGAAGTCCTCCAGCTCGGAGATGGTCAAGCCAGGATCGGCCGAGAGCAGTAGGGCCGCCAGGCCAGCCACGTGAGGAGCGGCGAAGGAGGTGCCGCTCAGGCCACCCTGGTAATCTCCGCCGGTGTCACTGGAGCGGACGCCCGTGCCGGGAGCACTGACTTCTGGTTTCAGCTCTCCCCAGAAAGAGGGGCCTCGACCGCTGAAGGAGGCAATGGCATTATTGAGGCCGGTGGCGCCTACGGCAAAGGATTCCGGGTAACCAGCCGGTGCTCCAACAGTTCCGTCACCCAGCTCTCCCCCATTCCCAGCAGCGAAGGCAGAAAAAATGCCTGCCGCCCGCAGGGCCCGCACGTCGGGCAGGAAAGTGAGATCGGCCACATTGGGAAAAGCAGGTCCCCAGGAGCTATTGACAACGTCGGGGGCTTTGGTGGGATCGGGGTTGTTGCCGAAAAGATCCGTGGGGGCCAGCAGCCACTGGAAGCCAGCGTGGATCCAGGTGTCATAGCCGATACCATCGTCATCCAATATCTTGACTGCCACCCACTGAGCGTCGGGGGCCACGCCGATGTGGTAATCGTCGTTGGGTTCGTGGCCGACTGCGATGCCCATGGTCTGGGTGCCGTGGCCGTCACCGTCAGCAGGAAAATAGGGATAAGTACCTGTGGCATCATACCAGTCATAGTTGTGATCGCCGTCCGAGCCTCGGTACTTGCTCTGTAGGGCAGGGTGGGTCCAGTCCACGCCGGTATCCATGTTGGCCACCACCACTCCCGCGCCAGTGATGTCGAAGTCGCGCCAGACCTCATCGGCCCTCACCAAGCGGATGTTCCACACCACGGATTGGAAGTTGGAAGTTGGAGGTTGGATATTGGATATTGGATTTTCCATTTGATGCTTGTGGTTGGCGCGGATTTTCTCCACCTCGGGGCGAGCGGCCAGGGCGAGAAGCGTCTCCAGGTCGCCGGTGACGGCCAGCCCGTTGAAGACCCAATAGGAAGTGTAATCCGCCACCTGGCCCGCTGATTTCTGCTGTTCCAAATAGGCGATGATGTCCGCCTGGGTTTGCTGTGCTGTAGTTTGCAGGGCCGAGACTACTCCCTGACGACGAGCATGCTTGGCGATCATCAACTGGGCAGGCCTCAAGTCAGCCTGCTCTTTGAGGTAAACGATGTAGGTGGTTTTGCGCCCCTCTGCATCCTTGCTCTCGCTCGGCCCTTCGGCTTCGCTCAGGCGATGTCCTGAATTTATCGAAGGGACAAGCCTCCTGGCACGCTCAGGGTGTTGCTCAGAGGCTCCCACCAGTTCCTTGAGAACCAGGGGTTCTATCTTGGTCTGCACCTCTGGAGCCATGTCTGTCATAGAGGATGAGGGCGATGTCTGCAGCACTGACGGTGGCGGGGCAGCTCTGGTGAGAGCAAGAAGAGACAATGAAGAGAGTAAGAGCATGAGAAGTACGCAGAAGGTAAGTTCAAGTGAATTTCGCCAGTGCATTGTTTGGTATTCCCCCTCTCGAATAGAATTCAGCGTCGCCGATTCACTCAGGTTTGATATTCTAGCCCGGTGCAGCTTTATTGTCAAACCACGACAGTTAACCCAGTCCCCTCGTTTGACCAATGGCGCAAACTGTGATAAACTGAGGTCATCCACCAACAGGAGCCGCTCATGCAAACCCGCCTGAGTCTTCTCTGCAAAGGAATGATCGAGGCCGTCACTTTGACAGCCGTTATCCTGGCGCCCCTGTTTTTTAACGTCACCGCTTCTTGGGACTTCACGCTGAGCAAGGCCGTTTTGGTCCGTGCCCTGGCCTGGCTGGCCGCCCTGGCCTGGCTCGTCCAGCGCATGGAGGTGCGCGGGTCGCCCCAGGTTCCAAAGTCCCTGACAGTCCGCGAACTCAGGGACAGACTTCCACCTCTGGCTCTGCCCACTGCGCTGGTCGTCCTGGCCGCCGCTCTGGCCAGTTTGGTCTCCATTGCCCCTGGGGTTAGCTTCTGGGGTTCCCTCGAACGTGCTCAGGGCCTCTACACCATCCTGGCCTACGTCGTTCTCTTCCTGGCTGCCCGCCGGGCCCTCCGAACCCGCGATCAGGTCGCCCGACTGGTTACCGCTCTGGTGGTAGCCAGCCTCCCTGTTGCTCTGTACGCCCTTGCCCAGGCTTTCGATTCGGATCCCATCAACTGGCTGTCCGAGGCGGCAGGACGCCCTGGCTCATCTATTGGCAACCCCATCTTCGTGGGCGAGTACATGGTGATGCTCTTGCCTCTAACGATAGTCGCGCTTGTGACTAACTGGAGGACAGCTCGGCGTCAGGGCGGTCTGCCCCGCTACCTGGCCGTCACTGCTCTGGTCATGTTGGCAGGCCTCCAGGTGGCGGCCGTCGTCGTGACGCAGAGCCGGGGGCCATTCCTGGGTATGCTGGCCATGGTTTTCTTCCTGGTGCTACTGCTGGCTGTCCGCACAGGCAACAAGCGTCTCTTGGGTAGCCTGGTCGTCACAGTCCTGGTAATTGTTGGCCTGCTTATTCTCGTTAACCTACCAGGAAGTCCCCTGGCGGCAGTGCGGGAGATTCCTTACGTAGGACGGCTTGCTCAGGCATTGGATTTCAGGTCATCCACAGTACAGACGCGGATCAGGCAGTGGGAGGCCGGAGTCGGTCTCGTCACCTCCGATCCCGTCCGACTGCTGGTCGGCTACGGCCACGACACCACGCTCTACGTCGTCGGCCCCTTCGTCCCGCCCGACCTCTACCGGATCCTGACCCCTCGCACCGACCGGCTGCACAATGAGTTTCTGGACATTACTGCCGCTGGTGGACTGCTCAGCCTGGTGGCCTATCTTTGGCTATTCTTGAGTGCCATGCGCCTGGGTCTGATCGGGTTGGGCCTGCTGAGCCATCGGCGCCGGGAGACCTGGCTTCTGGCAGCCTCTGGCCTGGGGGGCGGGCTTCTGGTAGGGATGACAGCGTGGGCGCTAGCAGGGACTCCGGCTTTCCTGGCGCCGGCCTTCGCGTTGGGCTTAGTGGTAGGGTTGGGCGTCTACCTTCTGGCTCGCCCCTTCCTGGCCCATACCACAGAACCCAACGAGACATCGGGAATTAAGGGAGAGGGCCGGCAGCTCCTGGTGACCGGGCTGCTAGCCGCGTTGGTCGGCCATCTGGTCGCTCTTCAGTTCAGCTTCGGGCTGACCGTCAGCCGGACGCTGTTTTGGATATACCTGGCCTTGCTCACCGCCCTGACGACTCAGGCTGAGGATGCGACGCCAGCGCGCAGTCGTCGCCGTAGGCGCCGTCCGGCCCCCGGCGCGGGACGCCCCGGACCATCCGCGCTCCTGGAATCGGCCGACGAAGATCGTCTGGTGAGGTCTCTGCTCCTGGGTTTGGCCCTGGGCGTTCTGCTGGCCGATTTCCTGTTGCCTCAGACCGATCTCTTGGATCCGATCCTGTTGGGAATGGTCGGGCTTACCTGGGTACTGGGCAGTGTGCTGACCCTGGCTGGAGGCAGAGATGGCCTGAAGCTGGATCGGTCTGGAGTGACCTGGCTGGGCCTCTCCTTGGGCTGGGCCCTGCTGGTTCCCCTCCTGCTAACTCTGCCCAGGCTGAAAGGCGGGTTCTACCCCATCACGTCCTATTTGCTCTTCCTGGTTTGGCTGGGTCTGACTTTGGCTGGGCTGGCGGCGGCCCTCTCTCGAATGGGGCCAAGTCGTCTGCCTCTGTGGCGTTCCAGGCGTTGGCCACTGTACCTGGGTCTGGCCTTGGTGGCTGGCTTGGCTATCTTCCTGACCAACGTTAACGTCGCCCGGGCCGACATCTATTTCAAAGCAGCCCAACTCCTGCACCAAGAGGGGCGGCTAGATCTCAGCATCACATTTTACCGTCAGGCGTTGGCCCTGGCGCCTGACCAGGATAGCTACTATGCCAGCCTGGCTCAAACCTACCTGGAGCAAGCCTCAGTTGCCCCTGATGCTAACCAGAGGGTGACTGCCCTGGAGGAGGCGCTGCAGGCCATGAGACGGGCGACGGAGTTGGCTCCTGGAGATGCAGTCCATTTCTGGAATCTGGGCCTGCTGTACCGGGCCATAGCTGAGGGAACGAGTGATCCGGCTGCGTGCCGGGGATGGCTGGAGCAGGCCTTGCTCCCCCTTCATCAAGCCATTGCTCTTGAGCCTAATCGGCCCAGCCTTTATGTCGAGCAGGCTGGGGTCTATATGGCCCTGGGTAAGTACGAAGAGGCGGCGGAAGCCAGCCGGCAGGCCCTGGCACGGGATGACCGCTCCACTGAAGCCTACGTCCTGCTGGGGGATGCCTACCTGGGTCTCGGCCAACTGGAGTTTGCTAAGGAGGGTTACCAACAGGCCCTGGCACTGACACCGAATTCGGCTGAGGCCCACAGGGGGTTAGCCGCGTTATATCTTGACCAGGGCAAGCCCGAGGCGGCTCTGGACGAGGCCCTGATGGCCCTGCGCGTCGCGCCCCATGACCACACTGCCCTCAAGACGCTGGCCCTGGCCTATCAGGAGCTCGGTTCCATCCAGGAAGCCCTGACTGCCGCCCGACAGGCTCGTGACTTTGCCCCGCCCTGCCAGCGGGCAGCGTTGGAAACTTTGGTCGCCGAGCTAGAAGAGGCGCTGGTAAAATAAGTGGAGGAGTTATCAGCAGACGTTCTTGGGGTGATTACGGTGTGGAGTGAGGTGAAGAGCTCATCAGCCACTATTACCATGTAGTAGAAAAGGTTCTGGCAAACGGTTTGCTAGAACCTTTCCCATTTCATGTTTCACGATCGCTGCTGCTATCGTTCAAAGCCCTTCGAGGGAAGAGATCGCTTGCCATTCAGCAAACATATTACCTCCGAGCAGTAACCAAAAGAGCATCACTGGGAGTCTTGGGGGAGCTCTAATGATAACAACTTACAGGTCCTCAAGACATCCTCCATGAGTTCATCCGCCTCAGGCAACTCGCCCGCCGCCTCCAGGCAGACTATCTCTAGTAACGCTTCATACGACTCGTGACATTCTCGACATTGCTCCAGATGCTGACGCACGTAGGGCAACAAGCTGGCCGCTTCCTCGCCCGATATCTCCATGTCCACATACTGGGAGAGCGCCTCGTATGCCTGTGCACAATCTATTTCTTCATCTTGGGTGGTGAAGATATTGTGGACCCAGCGCTTGAGCATTTCCTTTTCCATCACTCTTTCCTCCCTCTTTAGCTGCTCAAATAGGATGCATTTCCTCGGTTATTTCTTACCCGGTCTAGCTGAAGATGCTCAAGACGTAATCTTCGCCGAGATCATACTCGGTCAAGCGCTTCTTGAGCTTCTTGCGAGCATCGTGCATGATCTTGTAGACGTTGTTCTTGTTGGTTCCCAGTCGCTCCGCTACCTCGGCCATGGGCATTCCACGAAAGAGCAGGTTAGTGAGGGCCATGCGCTGTCTGTCGGTGAGTTCCTCATCAATGATCCGCTGGATGACGGTTAGAACTTCTTCCTGCTGAGTTGCCCTCTCAGGGTCCTGAGTCCTCATGTCCTCGATCATGGACATGAGAGGAGGCTCCTCTTCTTCATCGGGCAGGGCTTCCAGGGAGAGGGCGCTCCACCGGCGGTGCCGTAGCTCCCCAGCCGCCAGGTTGATGACGATGCGGTAGGTCCAGGTGGTGAACTTGCTCTGGCCTCGGAACGTATCGAGCTTGTCCACGATGGTCACCAATGCCTCCTGGGCCCAGTCCTCGGCCAGGTGTTGTAACTCGTTTGGGTGGAAGTGGGCTAAGTCGCTCCTATCGCGAGAGAGGTAGACCAGGACGGCGCGGAGTAGATAATCGCGTAGGGCCTCTAAGGCTTCTTCTTGGGTTGCTCCATGGCTGCGTAGAGCATGCAGCCACTCTTCGTTACTTCTCCTATGAGTTGTAGACATCTCTGCTCTCCGTTTCCTGGCTTTTGTATTCCCTCAGGTTTGACAATTGTCTCGACTCGATATCCAAACAAATCCTACTATATCACAAGTATCATGAAAATGCAAGTCATCTGGAACCACGAGCACCGGTTGTGAGTTGACCATGTTTTCACTTTCGTGTTTGGGCCAGGTGTGGTATACTTATCACATTATTTACGAAGGAGTGTGAATGTCATGTTGACTGAGAACCTACCCTTCGACAACCCTTCGACAGGGCTCAGGACAAGGCTCAGGACACTGCCTCGCGTTTCCATC
>CAZGKH010000243.1:0-6436 GCA_964525665.1 uncultured Anaerolineae bacterium
GGGGCTGGGTTCTAGCCCGTAGGGCTTCGTCCTTTCAGCCCTGAGGTGAACCTCAGGGCGATGCTTCAGATCAGGCCCCGTCTTACGGCCTCCGCCACCGCCTGAGCTCGGTTACTGACCTCTAGTTTCGCCAGGATATCTCCTATCTTGCGCTTCACCGTTGCCTCGCTCCAGTACAGCCTCTCGGCCATCTCCTTGTTGGTTGCTCCCTCGGCCAGGAGGCGCAGCATCTCCAGCTCCGACTCGGACAGACCCGACTGGCTGACCAGGCTCTCTCTGGCCAGTTCCTTGAACTGGCGCAAGACCCCGTCCACCAGGTTGGGGCTGAGCACCCGTAGGCCAGCATGGGCGTTCCGGATGGCCTCAGTCAGGGTCTGGTGCGAGGTGCTCTTGAGCAGGTAGCCATGAGCCCCGGCTTGCAGCGCCCCGATCAGATACTCGTCGTCTTCGTGCGCCGTCAGGATGATGATCCTGGCCTGAGGGTTATGCCGTCGCAGTTGACGGGTGACGTCTATGCCGCTTGCTCCGGGCAGGCGGATGTCCAACAGCACTACGTCCGGCTGCAGGAGAGCTGCCTGTTCCAGCGCACTCAGGCCGGTGTCCGCTTCGCCTGCTACCTGGATGTCCGGATAGTTCGAGAGCAGGCTCTGCAAACCCTGCCGGACGACCGGGTGGTCATCCACGATCAGAACCCGGATCGGCTTTCCGGTTTCTCTCACGAAAACTGGCCCCCCATCTTCTTATCTCCACCCCCAGGCTCCACGGGTACCGCCACCAGGATAGTGGTGCCCTGGTCCGGAGCGGATCGCACCTCCAGGTGCCCACCGAGGCTTTGCGCCCTTTCCCTCATGCCGACAAGCCCCAGGTGCTGACCGCGGTTAGTTAGTGCCTTCTGCCAATCAAACCCCTGGCCATCGTCATGCACCATCACCTTGAGCACCTCCGGTCGGTAATCAAGGAGAACGTGTGCCTGATGGGATACTGAATGTTTCCTGACGTTGACCAGCGCCTCCTGGACGATGCGGTAGATGGCGACTTCGGCGTGCGGGGGGAGCGGGGCGGGGGTGCCCTCTACCTGGACAGAGCAGGGAATCCCCCACGTCTCCTGGTACGACCTGGCGTACTTCTTGATAGCCGGAGCCAACCCGGCCTGGTCGAGGAGCGGTGGGTGCAGGTCGTGGATCGTCCTTCGTACCTCCTCATCCATTTGCCCCAGGAGTTGCTGGACAACGATCAGCTTCTCGGTCGCAGACTGCGGGTCCGAAAGGAGGCGCTCCCTGGCGGCCTGGCTCTCGAAGAGGGCGCCTGCCATGAGTTGTATCAGTCCGTCGTGCATGTCGTGGGCGATCCGTCCCCGTTCCTCTTCCTGGATGCGGATGATCATGGCCAGCAGGCGCTGCAACTGTGCTGCCTTCTGCGCAATCTCCTCCCTGGCTCGCGTCAGTTCCCCGGTCCTCTTCTTCAGGCTTTCGGCCATAGCGTTGAGGGAGGCCGCCAACTCATCAATCTCGTCGTGGCCTCGCAGCCTGATCCGTTGATCCAGGTCTCCCCTGCCGAGTTGTCTGGTGGTCTCCACCAGGTCTCTCAGCCTGACCAGCACCGTCCGGCGCAGGACCAGGGTGGTGGCGAGCCCGGTAACGGCGATGGCCGTGGCCGAGAGCAGCAAGAGTTCCTGCAAATCTATCAGGGCCTGCCGGTTGAGGTCGGCGATGGAGAAGTCAGTCACAATCACGCCGTTGACGGACTCCTCAGGCTGATGGCAGTCGTGACATCCCGGCTCGTTCTCGATGGGGCTCACGGTGCGAAGGAATTCACGGCCAGTGCCATCGCTGAAGAGGACCGTCTTGCTGCGTTTATCCTTTTCCAGGCCGTGGCAGAGCTGACAAATAGGTTCCGTCAGGGCAAGTTGCCTTCCTGCGTCGCTCGGCTGCTGAGAAGCTTTGATTGTCCCTGCTTTATCGAGGATCCAGATCCTCACCAGTCCGCCCTGGTCTCCGAGGCTATCCAGGATGGTTTGAAGTTCGCCCCTATCTTCGCTCATCATGCTGTGGCGGAGGCTGGCCTTGATGATGTTGCTCTGGTATGTGGCGAATTCGATGCGTTGAGCGATGAGCTTAGCCCGCTGACGGGTGTACTGCAGGTAGAAGAAAGGGCCGGTGGTGACGACGAGGACCACGACCAGGCCGAAGACCACCTTGAAGCTTAAGCTCTGGTAGAACCTGGCTCTTGTCGTATCGCCGCCGTCCATATCGTTCCTGTTCCCCATGTGGCCTTGATGCAGTTACCAACAACTCATCGGCCCGTGCCGAACCTGAAAAATACCAGGCCGTACACGAAGTAGAACACAATCAGGTGGGTTGTGAAGAAAGCCGAAAGCATGTCCATCGGCGCCAAGTATAGCACAGAGCACAAGTTCCGTCAATCTGGGCGATACCGGGCTTGCGCAGAGGAAGAATTTCACAAGGCCCTGCGGATGGTATGGGACGAGTCGCCATGTTGTGGTACTAGAACTATGCGCAAGCCCAGCGTTCACCCTCAGTTGAATCTTGAAAACGCCTGAACAGAAAAGTGGGCGGGAGTTTACGCCCCGCCCACTTATTCTAAGACTTGAACTCACAAACCAACACTCGGTTAGAGGAAATCACCTCCTGGCATGTCCTCGCTGGTCAGGTACTTGCGGCTCCGCGGCAAGAACTGCACGACGCAACCGTGTCACGGATGCCCGCTACGACCGATCGTGATAGCCGACGGCCTTTTCGATCAGCTCTTCATCGGTCTTCGGCGTTGCCATACCACCTTCCACGTGACAGTGCCGACAAGCGAAGTCCAGACCAATCTGCGACAAAGCCTCCGAGCCATCCTCGGTGAACTGGCCGATCTGATCGGCGTCAATGGCCATCAGGTGAGAGCGAATGTCACCGGTGAACATGGAAGCATTGCCCACCGCGCTCTTGACGATGCGCGGCATGTGGCAGTCAATGCAGTCCGCCACGGCCGGATGTATCACCGAATCCTGGTACTTGGCCTTCTCGAAGTGGCAGTTCTGGCACTGGGTGCGCGTGGTTTGCTCGCCGACTTGGCGCAGTTGGATCACGCCGTCATGTGGGTCATGGCACACCACGCAGTCCAGGGTGATGTGCTTGCTTTGGAACAGCTCCTCATACTGCTCGTGGTGCCGGATGAAGCCACCGCTGGCGTTGACCGCTTCGGGCGCACCGCGCAGGTGGCACTGGCCGCACAGTTCGGAGTCACGGTCAATCTCCATACGCACGGCATACGGATCGGCGGCGTGGAGGCTACCCGGGCTATGGCATCGCTCGCAGGTGATGCCCGGCTCGGCCCAGGTGCCGATGAGACCGGGCAGGTCGTCCTGGTGGCCCTCAGGATTGTAGCCAGTGGTGTGGCAGGGGCCGCAACTGTAGGGCTTCTCTTCTCCTGCATGGTACGCCACCCAGCCAGCGTCGTTGCCCACGATGGGATTGGCGAAGTTGTATTGGGTGGTGGCGTCGGCGTCGCCGGTGATGATGAAGCCATCCTGGTCTATGAAGCGGGCCTTCCAGTTGTAGCCGCCGATGACATAGGAGACGTCATCCCAGGAGTAGCCTTCCGGCGGGTTAGGAACCTCCGTGAAGGGATAGTCCGGCGGCTGTCCGTCCACCACCGGGTTTAGCTTGTAAGGATGGCCGGACTTCATGAAGGTTTCATAGATCTCCGAATGGCATCCGCTGCAGGTGGCCGAACCGACGTACTCAGCGCCAGCCGCAGCAGCAGCTGCGGCAGCCTCACCGGACGGGCCTGCTGGACCCTGAGGGCCCTGTGGGCCTGCCGGTCCCGGTTCTCCCTGTGGCCCTTCCAGCCCCGGTTCTCCCTGCGGGCCTGCCGGCCCCGGTTCTCCCTGTGGCCCTGCCGGCCCCGGTGGCCCTTGCGGACCTGTCGATCCCGGCTCTCCCTGCGGCCCAGCCGGCCCCGCCGGCCCTGCCTGTTGCCCACAGGCGGCCAACAGCATGGCCACGGTCAACACAGCAGTCACTACAAGTAGAAGTGTTAAGGTTCTTCTTTGCATCGAGTATCCTCCTCCTTTTTTGTCTAGTATAGAGCACGATTCCAACAAGCTGTCAGGCCAAAAGGCATCACCCACTCCCTCTTTCGTGCACAGTGGTTGCGGCCAACATGCCGCTTGGGGTACGAACGCCACCATCGGCAATAGCTTGAGAACGCAGCTCGCTCTTTCTATTATACACCGAAAACAGCCGGCATACACCTGACAGATGTCCCCTTTTTTAGGGACAGATGACCCCTTTGGATTTGGTGCAATCTGTGGTATAATGGAGTGTAAGAGGTTAGTTGAGCATGTTCGAAGTACTTGACGTCAACTGGGTGATCTTATATTTTGTCTACGGGCAGGTGTTCTTTATCACCGGGCTATCCATCGCCCTACAACTGCGGGGGCGGCGTAGCCAGCTCGAACTGGCCCGCAGCCTGCCCTGGCTGGCCGGTTTCGGGATCGCGCATGGCCTGACCGAGTGGGGATATATCTTCATCCCCTTGCAAACCCTCTATCTGCCCCCGTGGATAGTAACGTTGAGCCGGATTGCGCACCTCGTTCTACTGGCCTTCTCCTTTTTCTGCCTGTTTCAGTTCGGACTCCAGGCTGTCCTCTCCCGCAGACCTTCCCCCCCGTGGCTGGGGATGCTGCCGGCGATGGTGTTCCTGGTGTGGGGTGGGGCTTTGCTGGTGGGTGGAGTATTGGGCCGTATGCCGCTGGACGTGCTTTGGAACAGTGGCAGCGTGCTGGCGCGCTATGGGATGGCTTTCCCCGGCTCGTTCCTGGCCTGTGTGGGGCTGTTGCGTCAGGATCGCCAGGTAAAGGCTATGGGCATGCCGCACATTGCCCTGTATTTGCGGGGATCGGCCATCGCCTTTGCGGGGTACGCCGCCGTCGGCGGGCTGATCGTGCCCGCCGCGCCGTTCTTCCCAGCCAACGTGCTCAACTACGACCTGGTGATCAGGGCGCTCCACGTCCCCACGCCGGTGTTTCGCTCGCTGTGCGGCCTGGTGATGGCCTTCTGCATCATCCGGTCGCTGGAGATCTTCCAGACCGAGATGGAGCGCCTGATCACGGCAATGGAGCACGAACAGCTCGTCATGGCCGACCGGGAGCGCATCGGACGGGAATTGCACGACGGGATCATCCAATCCATCTATGCCACAGGGCTGGCTATCGAGGATGCCTTTCATCTGGTGCAGGAGGATCCACCCCGCGCGCGGAAGCGGATCCAAAGCGCCATGGCCAGCCTGGACCGCATCATTGGGGACATCCGGGACTACATCTTTGAGTTGCGCACCGCCGAGCGCGGTTTGGAGCTGGAGAACGAGCTACAATCCCTGGTTCACGACATTCGAGTGGACACCCTGCTGGAAGCGGAGTTCCGCGTGGAGGGGCGGCCGCGTTGCACTCCGCCAGCCGACGTCACAGCTCAACTCATCCAGATCGCCCGCGAGGCGCTGAGTAATGTGGTTCAGCATGCTCAAGCGGAGAGCGTGATGTTGAGCCTGCGCCATAAGGGCGATCACCTGCAACTAGTGGTGGCCGACGATGGAGTGGGGTTGAAAGACTATCCGCCGGGCATGAACGGCCGCAGCGGCCAGGGGATGGCCAACATGCAGGAGCGGGCGCGGCTGATGGACGGCAGTTGCGAGTTTGTGTGCCCACCTGAGGGCGGGTTGACGGTGATCGCGACCGTACCCTGCCCGCCAGGACCATCTGTACAGGAGGAAAGCAGTGGATAAGCTGCGAATCGTGCTGGTGGACGATCACGAAGTGGTGCGGCTGGGGCTGCGGTCACTGCTGGAGCGACATCCCGACTTGGTGGTGGTCGGTGAAGCCGAGACGGCCAACGATGCCATCCGAGCCGTGGAGAGTCTAGCACCGGACGTGGTGGTGCTCGACATCCGTCTGCCGGGACGCAGCGGCGTGGAAGCATGCGCTGAGATCAAGCGCCGCCGGCCAGAGACCAAAATCGTTATCCTGACCTCCTACGCCGAGGACGAAGTACTGCTCGACGCTATCGTCGCTGGCGCGGAAGGCTACGTCCTCAAACAGGTCGGCAGCGACGATCTGGTGCAGGCGCTGCGCCGAGTGGGCCGGGGTGAACAGTTGTTGGACCCCCGCCTGACCAACCAGGTATTCGCCAAGTTGCGCGAGATGAGAGAGCGCGAGCGAGCTGAGGCTTTCGCCGGCCTCAGTGAGCAGGAACTCCGCGTGCTGGCACTGGTGACCGAAGGCAAAACCAACCGCGAGATCGGGGAGGCGCTATACTTGAGCGAGAGAACCGTGCGCAACTACGTGAGCGACATCCTGGCCGAGCTGGGCCACACCTCCCGCGCCCAGGCCGCCGCCTACGCCGCCCGGCATCGCATCGAGGACTATCTTTAG
>CAZGKH010000244.1:0-6428 GCA_964525665.1 uncultured Anaerolineae bacterium
AGTCAGATAACTCTCCCCGCAATGTGGGCAACTGACAACAGGGATGTTCTCAATGACAAGCAAATCCTTGCCTCGGCCGTAACTACGCGTCACGTGACGAACGCGAGCACCTTCTTGACCACAGATGTCACAGATCATATCTTCTCTCACACCACATAGACGGTGATCATCACCAGCTTGTCGGTTATGCCCAGCTTGGCAACGACAACCGCCAAATCACCAGCAATGGTTTCACCCTCAACAAGGTACTTCCACTCACCTGTATCGCGATCTTTCTGCCGCTCGGTGATTTCACCAGTGAGGATAACATGCTCAACATCGAAGTCGGCATCAGCCTTCACTAAATCTCAGTGTCCAAAGGGATCAATGAAATCGGGGCGAGGCGCGCCCTCAAATTTTCCGTAGAACAGCTTGTCCGCCTGCGTCATCAGCGACTGGTGCGGGCCCTTCACGGTAGCCAGCAAAGCCATGGACTTGTGGAACCAGTTCCTGGGCTTTGTCCAGGGGCAGGTGGTCATGCAGAGAGCACAGTCCGTGCCTACCGCGTGCCAGTAGCGGTAGCATTTTTGCTCGTCTAGTTTCCATTTTCTAATGCCGTTGAACTCGACCTTGTCGCCCATAGGAATGGCGTCAATGGGGCAGTTTTCCGCACAGACCTTGCAGGTTTCGCAGAAGGATTGGACGGCGATGTCAACAGGTTTGTCGTGAGCTAAGGGCATATCCGTGGTGACCACGGCCAGGCGTAAACCCAACCCTAACTCTTTAGTGATCAGGAACCCAGCGCGGGAAAGCTCGCCTAAACCGCAATCAACGGCCACCGGCACGACGAGCACCTGGTAGTTATACAGGTGGTGAACCCGAGCAGAATAGCCTAACATGCGGATGTATTCGGCCAGTTGAATTGAGACCCAGGCGCCGGTGGCATACCCTTTGGCCGTCGCCAGTAAGACCGGGAAGTCTGGGGCGCTCTGGATCAGATCATAATCCATTTGGAAGCCCATCGCAATGGCGTTGGTGTGATGGCGGAGGTTGATTGGTGTACCCCGTTGTTGAAAACCTTCGATGTTACCGAACGACCGCCCGACGTGGCTGTAAACCCACTCCTGGCGCAGGGGACCAACCTTCACCAAATCAGCTCCCAGAAATCGAGCGAGTGCCTTCACCTTTTTGGCCGCGCGCTCCGATGGGATCTCCGTTTCTTGGGGAGCCGATTCCCCATCCACAAAGGACTCGGGAGCGACTTTTGCGATCACATTGAACTGAGCACGGAACATTGGGGTGTCAACTCCACCCGTTTTCCCCACGCCGAATATGTTGCTGATCTTTGTATCGTATTCCAGATAATCAGGATGCGCTTCGTAGTAAGCCTTATACTCTGGGCTGTCCGGGCCAAAGTGATGGATGAGATCTACCCGAGCAAACAAGATGTCGCGCTCGTCCCACCGCTTGATGTCACCGACAATGTCCTTTACGTAGGTGGGTACGTCAACTTCCTTTGCTATTGGGAGGGCCTGAACTATCGCCTTCTTAAGCTTGGAGAAAGCCCGAGGCACTGATGTGCTACTTACGCCGGTCTCCTCAAAAGCCAAATTCCTTCAGCCTTTCCTCGATGGGGGCATAGTCGAGATCAAACCCAAAGTGTCGCGGGCCTAACGCTTCGATCCCTTTTTCTGTACGGTGGACTTCATGGGCCTTGCGCCCAACGATCGCCACCTGACCCCCTACCGAAAAGTCATAGCTGATCGCAGGTTCGCCCGTCTTCAGGTCTACCATGATGAGCGAGTCGGGGCTGGTCACGAAGGGTCTGTCGTCCCTCCAACTCAGATGGTACTCGTTCTTGTACCAGATCTTGAAGGTGTGGCCCTCGTGGCCTCCCAGACCTTTCAGTTTGTGACTTCCGAGCCCGAAGGCGTACGACTGCTCATCCACTATCTCCGTGGCGATGATTTCCCCCTCAAAAAGCAACCAGCCATCAACCGCCCTGACCGCCGCCGCCACCGGGTCGGCACCCTTCTCAGGAGCCTCTCGAATCACCTGCCCGACGTGAAGGGCCTGGGTCAGCGTGCCATTGGCCAGCACCTCCTTGACATCCTTGATCTGCATCAGATACCAGGAGACCCCTACCCCGCCGTAGGCAGCCACGCACATCATGCGGCCGATGCGGTCGGCCATTGCTGTGCTGATCGTGTCTTGGAGGATCAGAGTATCGCCCCAGCGAGTGACGAAGGACAGGGGGCAAGCTGGCACCCCACGAACCTCCGCTATCGTCTGCGGCAGTTCAGGGATAGCTCGCCCACCGGCGTAGTCGCCATCCACTACGGGGAGGCCAAGTTCTAACGCTGCCGCTATGGGCGCCGGAACGTTGCTGCCCCCTATCTCTCCTGGGACGATGGCTTCCACCTTGACCCCCGCAGAGTCTTCCAGCGCGCGAACAGCGGCCACCATCAGGCCCAGGGAGTCGTATTTCTCCTCGACGCACCCGAGTTCAGCCAGCTCTTCTTCAGTGCCACCCGCACCGCCTCTACCCCCCATGCCCGCTACCGTGGCTGTCCACACTTCATCGGGCAGGCTATCCACATCCACCCATTCGATTTCACGACCAGCCTTCAACTGATCGAGAAGTAGCTTCAATCCCCTTTTCGGTCTTCCGCCACCGCCCGCTCCCATAAAGCAGAGACCTCGCACAAAATCCTCGCACTCTTGCCGAGTCCGCAATACCACATTGCCCATCTCGTCCTCCCCTTCACGTCCCTCATTGCCCGTACCTCTCCTCGACGGGAAGCCACTCGATGTCATAGCCGAAATAGCGAGGCCCCACTAACGCCAACCCCTCTGGCGTACGCCATTTCTCATGGCAAGGTATGCCCAACACCGTTACCCGGAAGCCGTAGCGCAAACCCTCGGTGGTGATGGGCTCACCGCTCTCCGTTTCCAGGACGGTGATCAGATCTGGCACCGAGACCATGATCTCCCCATCCACCATGGCCACCAGGTTCTCATTTTGGAATTGGAGCTTGAGGGTCTGGGAATCGTATTCGTCAACGCCCTCGAAGACCGCCTCACCCCTGGCGAAGCCTTTTTCCGTACGACGTTGCACATCCACTATCTTTCCCTGGAAAACCTTAAAGCCCCCGACGACCTGCCTCACCGCCTCGACCACATTGGTCTTGGACCTTCGGGCCTCCCTTATGGTGCGACCGATCTTCTCCACCAGGGTTATCGTATTTGGTACCCCCCACTCCTTTAGCTCCCTCCCCGTCGTAGCATAGCAGGCGATCAGGGCGGTACAGCCCATGTCTATGGTGATGCTCCGCGAAAACGTCTCCGTCCACCGGTTGTTGATAGTATTGAGGATCGCGCTGTTACCTTTCTCATCTCCTATGGCGAAGGGAGTGGACGAGATGCCGTACAAAGTAGCAGTCACCATTTGTAGCTCCGGGAAGGCTCGTCCCATGCCGTCGCAATCCACCATGGGTATGCGCAGGCGGGCCGCCACCGTGAGAGGCGTAACAGAGTTCAACCCTCCAGCCTCGGCAGACATGGTGGCCGTGATCTTTTGCCCTAGATAACTCTCCAGGGCTTGAAAGGCTTTAATTATCTCGTCCCCTTTGGGCAGCTTCTCCACAATAACCGTGGGAGCGCCCATCATGGCAGTGGGCACGATCAAGGCGTCATCGTCTATCTCATCCAGGGAGAGCAAGGTCACCGGGCCGAACTCGCGAATGGCCTGGATGCCCATCAGCTTGCCGATGTAGGGATCGCCGCCCCCGCCAGTGCCCAACACGGCTGCTCCCAAGGCGATATCCTCGACGTTTTCTGGGTGTAGCAATCTCATTTCAATTCGTCCTTTCTCTAAGTTGTCTCATCAGAGGGCCAGGTCGCCCACGGCCTTGACCCGGATCCTGACCGCATTGCTAGGCAAATAACTCAATGGGACCTCGTCTACGTCCACGATGGTTATCGTCTCCTCGTCGGCCCCAGCAGCTATTGCCTTGTCGCTGGCTTCCGCTCTGGCCTGGGCCAGGGCCTCGTCCCTGGGAAGCTCCGCTAGGGCAAAAATCCGATCAGTCTCACCTCCTACCTGGGCTATGGCCGCACCGATGGCATTAGCCACAGGGTAATGCTCAGGTTTGACCATCTCTGAGATCCCCTCTACCTTTCTGGAAACTAGGATAACGCCGCCGCCGACGAGAATCAAGGGGATAGGTTCGACGCTGGTCTTCATCCGGTCCACCGCGGTTTCCACCATCGTCTGCATCTCATCCAGGGCTTGCCGAACGAGCGTAGCATCCAGACCTTTCACTGCGCCAAGGTCGCCTATGTCGGCCAACCCACCGGCCACAGCAACGTCCGTCGCCGTTAACACACTCCCCCCAAATACCAGCCCCTTGGTAATCAGCTCATAGCCGACGCTCTGAGGCCCGATCTTCAGAGGTGCTTGAGAGACGATGCTTCCTCCCCCTAGTCCAAAGGAATAGACATCGGGCATCCTGAAGTTGGTACGAACGCCGCCGATGTCCACGGCAACAGACGCCTCGCGGGGGAAACCACGCAGTAGCATGCCCACATCCGATGTCGTGCCTCCGACATCTACGACCATGGCGTCCTTTGCCCCGGACAAGAAGGCGGCTCCTCTCATGCTGTTGGTAGGTCCTGAGGCAAAGGTCAACACCGGATATTTCTCGGCGAATTCTGCACTCATTAGCGTGCCATCGTTCTGGCTCAGGTAGAAAGGTGCGTCTATCTTCATCTCCACGAGGGCCTTCCTGAAGGACTCCACGATGGCCTTGGCCAAACCTCCCAGGCAAGCGTTGAGGATCGCCGCGTTCTCTCGCTCCAAAAGCCCCATGCGTCCTATCTCGTGGGACAGGCTGATGGACACATCGGGTATCTCGTTCCGAATTATCTCCGCCGCTCGTTCCTCAAAGGAACTGTTCACAGGAGAGAAAACAGCCGAGATAGCCACTGCTCGGATCCCTTTGGACTTGATGTCCTGGGCCGCCTCACGGATTTCACTTTCATCCAGAGGCGATATCTCCCGGCCATCGAACTCGTGACCGCCGTGCACCAAGTATTTGTGATCGCCGATGGTGTCCCTCAGCTCAGGAGGCCAATCAACCATAGGCGGCAAACACTCGGTCGCAGGCAGTCCAAGCCTGATGGCGGCGGTCTTCATTAATCTCTTTCGCTCCACCACCGCGTTGGTGAAGTGGGTCGTGCCGATCATCACGGCTTTGATTTGGTCTGCCGGTACTCTTGTTTGCTCCAACACGGTCCTCATGGCTGTAGTAATGCCGCTGGTAACGTCTGGCGTGGTGGGTGTCTTGAACCAGCCAACCACCTTCGTCCCGTCCATCAGTACAGCGTCCGTATTGGTGCCTCCCACATCAACCCCCATTCTCATGACAATGCTCCTCCTTTCATAGCTCTTCTCTTCATCTCCTTCGCCATCTTTCGCGTGGCGTCCTCAAGGAACTCGAAATAAGCTTCTTCATCTGTCATGATCAATAGCTTTCTCCTGTCCGCATCCTCCTTGAACTCACGCAAGAACTGATCGTCTTCCAACTGCCCGCTTTCCAGGGCGAACCCGATCAGCCTGCAAGCAGCGTCAGTCAGGCGAAAGGTGCCGTACAGTCTCGGCTCAACCACGCACAGGTGAGCGCTCGAAACCAGAAAAGAAAGCACTTCGTAGAGATCCTCTTCGGTCAATACCAAACGCTGGCTCATGACGTCCACTCCTTTCCATACTCGTCCATGAAGGCGATTTGATTCAGCTCCAGCCTTGCAGGTGGCTCGGGGGCTTCTGCCGGGTAACCCAAGGTGACGATCAGCAAAGGTTCAATGTCCTCTGGGATGTTCAGAATCTCTTGGATGGCGACCTTTGCATACGAGAGGGCGGGGCAACTGCCGATACCCATTTCCCAGGCGGCCAGCATGATGTTTTGCGCTGCTATGGCACAGTCGGCCAGATACGTCGCCTCGGCCCAGGGATTTGCACCCGGTTCTTTCTCCGCGCAGATAACGATGAAGGCCGCAGGCATGATGAATATGCCGGGGGCGAACTTCCTGATTAGCTCCTTCACCGATGGTGAAGTGACAACCACAAACCTCCACCTTTGCTGGTTGCTGGCTGTTGGAGCCCATCTGGCTGCATCCAGAAGCCTCTCCAACGCATCCTTCCCTATCGGCTCATCGGTGAACTGCCTGATGCTTCTTCTACCTTTGATGGCTTCGAAAACGTCCATGATAAGACCTCCCTCAAATCATAACGCGGCGCAGCCGCAACCAAACTCCGTGTGCGTCATTGCGAGGAGCGGAGCGACGAAGCAATCTCCAGCCCGCGCCGGAGGGGATTGCTTCGCTCCCTACGGTCGCTACTAAGAAACAAGGCACGGCAGTGTCATTGCGAGCGGTTTTTGCCGAAGCAC
>CAZGKH010000245.1:0-3334 GCA_964525665.1 uncultured Anaerolineae bacterium
GCCCAACAGGATGGGAATGGCTTCGGGTTGACCGGCCATCTCCCCGCACATGCCCACCCATTTGCCAGCCGCGTGGGCGGCCTTGATTACCCGCTTGACCAACCGCAAAATGGCCGGGTGCAACGGCTGATAGAGATAAGCAACCTTCTCGTTGGTGCGGTCACAAGCCATGGTGTATTGAATTAAGTCGTTGGTGCCGATGCTGAAGAAGTCCACCTCTTGGGCCAGTACGTCGGCTGCCAAAGCCGCGGCCGGCACCTCCACCATGATCCCCACCTCGACCCCAGAGGCAATGGGAACGCCCTCGGCCTCCAGGTCAGTCCTCACCTCGGCCAGGATATCCTTGGCCCGGCGCAACTCCCCCACGTCGGCTATCATGGGGAACATGATCTTGATGTTGCGCTCATGGCCCGCTCGGAGGATAGCCCTGAGCTGCGTTCGGAAGAGGTCAACTCGATCCAGAGAAAGCCGGATGGCCCGCCAACCCAGGAAGGGGTTGAGCTCATCGCTTATGTCGAGATACGGTAACTGCTTGTCGCCCCCGATGTCAAAAGTGCGGACGATGAGGGGGCGTTTCCCCATCAGGTCAGCGATGGCTCGGTAGGCGGCGTACTGCTCCTCCTCTGTGGGCATCGTGGCGCGATCCAGATAAAGAAACTCGGTGCGCAACAGTCCCACCCCCTCGGCCCCGTGCTCCAGAGCGATCCGAGCCGAGGCCACGTCGCCGATGTTGCCCACCACCTCCACCCGCTGCCCATCAAGGGTCTGAGCGGGGCGTTGAGCGGCGCGTCTGGCGGCCATCTGCTGGGCCAACAACGCTCCCTGACGGGTGCGGTACTCAGCCAGGGCGATCTCATCTGGATTGACGATCACCAAGCCCGTTTTCCCATCAATGATCAAGGGTGTCCCGTCGGGGATGCTCAGCGCATCCTCCCCCAGGCCAACCACGGCCGGCAAGCCCAGGCTGCGGGCCAGGATAGCGGTGTGGGACGTCCTGCCTCCGATGGCGGTGCAAAAGCCCAGGGCTCGCTCCTTGTCCATTTGGGCGGTGTCGGAGGGGGTGAGGTCACGGGCTACCACGACCACCGGCTTCGGCAACTCGGCCAGGGATGTCTCACTCACGCCTAGCAAGATGCGCAGCACCCTCCGTCCCACGTCCTCGACGTCGGCAGCGCGCTGGCGGAAGACCTCGCCCTCCATGCCCCGCAGTAGCTCGGCGTAGCCCGCCACCGCTTCGGCCAAGGCTGCCTCGGCGTTGGAACCCTCTTCCTCGATCTGCTCTCGCACCTCATCCAGCAAGGCCGGGTCCTCCAGGAACAACTGGTGGGCCGTGAAGATCTCGGCCTCGTCCTCCCCCACCTCGGCGGCGGCCTGGACCCGGACAGCGCCAATCTCGGCCTTAGCCTGGACAACCGCATCGGTAAAGCGGGCCCACTCGGCCACCGGGTCATCCACCGCCCAGCGCTCGACGGTCAAAGTCGCCGGGCGGTAAATGTACGCCGTCCCGATGGCAATCCCGGTCGAAGCCGTGATGCCCTGAAGTTCTTGCATCTCCCCAACGGCTCGACTGAGCTCGCCGAAGTCTTCAGAGGGCAAGATGACGGACTGTGGTTTTGCCTCCTCTACCCTGGGCCGTGGAGTGGGGGCTGCTAGCGGGATCACGGCCTCCTCCATCTCGCCAAATCCACTATCCACCAGCTCGGCGATGGTCGCCAGGGCCTCTTCTGCATCAGGCCCCTCGGCGGCGACGGCAATCTGATGGTTCAGTTGGGCGCCGATGCTCAGCACACTGAACATGCTCTTGGCGTCAACGGCAGGGGTGTCTCGGGTTAGATTGCGCACCGTGATGGTCGCCTGGAAGCTGCTAGCGGTCTGAACGAACAGGGCCGCGGGCCGGGCGTGAAGCCCGACCTCGTTGACGATGGTGAGGGTGATCTCATTGGATGGGAGTCCTTCTCTCGACAGCGGGGTTTCAGCAGGCCCCAGTTCGGTGAGGGGCGTGGCTCCGGCGACCTTCGGCGTGCGCACCACGGCGCGGGCTGCGGCGTCAACTTCAGCCAGGGATTTGCCAATGGAAGCCTCCACTGTGGCTGCGATAGCGCCCTCCACCAACGGCGCTTCGCTCAGCATCACTTGGGGCTGCTGTTTGGGCGACAACATCTCGATGGCCATCTCGGTGCTCATCACCGCGCTTCCCAGGTCCATCAGCACCAGCACCCCGCCCGGCCGATAGACGGTCTCAATGGCCTCCAGGATGCGCTCCATGTTGGTGCCGATGGTGGTGTCGTCCAATCCACCGGCTGCGGCGATGGGCACCTTTCCCTGCCCCATCTGCTCAGCCAGGTCTTTCACACCTTCGGCCAGTTTCGCGCTATGGGCGACGATGACGATTCCTACCACAGCCCCCTCCTAACCCGTTTCGATGGCTGCCACCAACTCGCGGCAGAAGTCGGGGATGTCCGCCACCACCCGGCCCCAAACTAGATTGCCGTCCCGGAAGGCCGCCTCATCGCCCACCCACTCGGCTCCGGCGTTGATCAAGTCATCCTTGATGCCGGTGGAGCCCGTTGCCCTGCTCCCTCCGACGATGCCCGCCGAGATGGGCACCAGGCCGCCGTGACAGATGATACCGATGATCTTGCCTCGCTCGTGCATCTCCCGCACCAATTCCAGTACCGACTCGTAGCGGCGCAGCTTATCGGGTGCCCAGCCGCCGGGAACGACCAGGGCGTCGAAGTCCCGCGCACTGACCTCGCCAGCGGTTACGTCGGGGGTAGCCTCCAGGCAATGCTTGCCGATGAACCTGGGCTGGCGCCCCGTCCCCACCACCGTCACCTCGGCTCCTTCTTCCTGCAAGCGCATCAGAGGAACCCAAAACTCCAGGTCCTCGAAGCCCTCCTCCACCAAAACTGCGATCTTCTTGTCTTTCAGTCTCATTTTTGTTAGATCCTCTCTATGTGGTCAGGTGGTCGGGCGGTCGGATGGTCAAATGGTCTTGATCGCCGAAGGTCTCCCGACCTTTGATCGCCGAAGGTCTCCCGACCGAGGCGCAACGGGCTCGGTGAGGACACCTTCGCCCATCGCACGAAAACCCTTCGCCCATCGCACGAAAATCCTTCGCCTGTCGCGGGAAAATCCTACACAGGCCGGCAAGCAGGACAGTCAATCACCTCTACAGGAGGAATGTCCGACTGCTCGCCCTGGCCCACGTAGCCCACCGCCCCGCAGCAGCAGGTGTACCAACCCTCGCTCACCTCTTCAAAGGGGACGCCAAGACGGGTGAGATCAATGCTCTCCACCCCGCTCTTCCAGCGGGCGTTGGTCAGCAATCGCT
>CAZGKH010000245.1:3434-6420 GCA_964525665.1 uncultured Anaerolineae bacterium
GTGAGATCAATGCTCTCCACCCCGCTCTTCCAGCGGGCGTTGGTCAGCAATCGCTGGCAGCCAGCGGCTCGCAATTTGTCAACGTATCGCCCAAAGTGCTGGCAATGGCGCACAAGAAGCACAGCTACAGTTATGTCGAGAGGGAAAGAGATGTCCAAGGCGTTGGCGCAGATGACCAGCAGGTTACGTGGCAGGCCAAAGCCGATGGCCTCCAGGGCCGCGCCGACCAGGAGAGGATTGACCTCCACAGCGTAAATCCTTCGGGCTCGCTCCGCCAACCATAAGGCCAGACGCAAATCGCCAGCGCCAATCTCTATGACTATATCGTGTTCGCCGATATTCTGCAAGACGTGGTCGTACGTTTCTTCGTCGTAAGGGCTGAACCAGCCCTCCCAATCGGTCAGCCCGTGGCGGGCGGCGAAGGCATCGAACCCCTCTTGGAACTGGATCCGCTTCCCCTCCACATCGGCTTCCAGGCGTTCTATCACCGAATCCATGCCGTGTACCTCTTCGCAGGTTGCCTCACCGTCGCGTGCCGCTCTCTTTCAGGTTGGCGGCAATCACCTCGGCCTCCAGCAAGAGAGCTTCCCAGCGGGATCTCTCCCGCTTCTCAGCCTCGGTCTGAAGAGCCTCTTCCTCTGCTTGAAGACACTTCTCCTCTTCGGCCTCGGTTCGAGGTCGCTTCTCAAGAGATTCTCCTTCCATCCCTTATCTCACCCCTTTCTGCGCCAGCATTGAGGATTCCCCTCTATAATCTGCTCCAGAACCGTTCGCCTAGGTGCGTTTCACTTTGGGGGCGAAAAGACCTCCGAGGTTTACTGGCCGATGATTTCTTGAAGGTTACTCGGCATCAGTCGCCAGATTTCGAGGCTAAAGTAGCATCCAAAACCTCGGAGGTCTGACCGACTGGAAACCTGCCCCAGAATTGAAATGCTCCTGTTCGCCAGTTGCATATTGACAATTTCATCCAATTCTGCTATAATATAGGCAGAATTATTCACTCCTCTGTGGGCGAAAGTCGGCTTTGCATGCCGTGCGTCCGGTAACCGGGCCTAGCTACAGAGGGGTGATTTTGTTTATATCAAACAGGTTCTTGTGGCTATACCAGTTATTGGGGTATCTTGCCGTGGACTGGAAACTGTTTCGAAAAACCCGCTCAATCTTTCGGGCAACGACGAATTGCGCTTGGAAGTCCAGGGAGACAAGCCGTTTGAAAACAAAATAGCGGATTTCTGGCACATCGTCTTTAGCATGGAAGGCGACCGCCGTTTTCCTGATAGAGGCAAATTCCTGGAAATAGGGATCGTGGATGATTTCCCGATTGCGGCTTCTTCACTTTGCCTCCCCTGCACGTTCGACCAACACAATCTCCTGGCCCGATCATGTGAGAACAAACAACAACAGTAGCCAGAACAACGCATCAGCCTCTTCACTTTATCCCCAGTCCGGCTTGACCTTCAACTGCTCGCCCTCCAGAGTGACGAGAACTCGGGCCGTTTCGATGTTCTCTTCCGTCAGGGCTCCTTCGATATATGCCTTGTAGACCACAGGGTCAATGTGATGCTGCAACTTCCGGCGCAGGACGTGGATGCCGTATAGGTCCAACGAGGCCAGGGCCTCGGAGAAAGCTCGCTCCTTGGCATCGGGATCAAAGGAAACGCCGATTCTCCGCCCTGGGAAGATCCCTTGCTCATAGTATTCGATCTCCAGGTCAAACACTTTCCGCAGATCATCCTCGTTCAGGGGTCTGAAGATGACCGTTTCATCCACCTCCCGTAAGATCTCCTGGGGCAAATCCCGCAACGCCTGGTGGCAAATCGTCTGCGCCCTCTGGTAGGCATCCTCTGCCGACAGGTCACGGCGTTTCAAGAAGCCGGACTTGCCGTCCGGGTACAGGGTTCGCCTGATCTCCTCTTCCCCCACGCCGGTGGTGAAGACGAAGGTGGCCAGCCCTAAAGGAATTGGCCTCACCATCCCGCGTATCTCGTCGGGCAAGGGGACGATCCCCGCGTTGATAACATACGCTAAATTGCCCACAAAGCGGGCGTTCATGGCATAAGCGGCCTCAATGTGTTCGACCAGCACCACGGCGAAAGGCACGGCCACGATCCGAGGATCGAGGTAGATGCTGCCCTCAGGGTCCTGAGGAAGAGCGGTTAGAGCGGTCAGGGAGCCCAGCCCGTACCGCCCCAGAGCCATGGGAATGAGCCGAGCGGCCAGGCTCTTGCCCCAGGAGCCGCCGACGAAGAGCAACACCGTGGGATCTGCCGGGATGCCTGCTTTTTCCTCCTTGTGCTCCAGGCCATACCTCAAAAGAGCGTTCTGCCGTAGCAGCACATTAGACAGGACTTCGACGACCTCGGGTTGTCCCACCAAGCGAGTCCGAAAGAAGTCAACCGTCTCCTCCAATTGCGCTGCTGTCAGCGCTTTGCCCGCAAATCCTGGTTGCGCTTTCATGTCAGTTCCTCCACGTTTCTTCTCGGTGGGGTATTGGTCTATAATCGTACTACCCCAGCTACCCCTTCAATAGTCAGCCACAGCAGCCCACGGGTGACATGCCAACCGCTCAAGCGCGATTGTTCAGCCAGTCCCGCCGCCTCCTGAGGGGTGTAGGCTGCGTTGCGGCTGCTCAACGGCTCGTTGGCCCGGCGCAGTGCGGCTGGCGCCACGACGTGAGTGACAAACCACAACAGCAGCCAGAACGGGGCAGCGATGTCTCGACGCAGGTCAAACACCAAGAACGAACCGCCGGGACGCAAGACGCGGGCGATTTCGTCCAATACGGCCAGCGGGTCGCTCCAATGGTGCAGCGACAAGGTGCTGACCACCAGGTCCAGTGAAGCGTCTGAGAACGGAATCTGCTGCGCATTTCCCCGGCGAAACGAGACTCGATCTGCCACGCCAGCGCGACGGGCATTTTCCTGGCCTCGGGCTATCATCTCGTCCGATAAGTCAATGCCCGTCACTTGCAGACCAGGTGACCGCC
>CAZGKH010000246.1:0-6356 GCA_964525665.1 uncultured Anaerolineae bacterium
CCGGCAGGGTGAAGGTGAACTGCGTCCCTCGACCAACTTCACTTTCCACTTCGATCCGCCCACCGTGGGCCTCCACCAACTGCTTGGCAATGGCCAGCCCCAGCCCCGTACTGCCCGTGGCCCGCGACCTGTCGGCCCGATAGAAGCGGTCGAAAATGTAGGGCAAGTGCTCAGGGGGGATGCCATCTCCAGTGTCCTTGACACTGACTTCAACCTCCGGCTCCCTCACTCTGGCCGCGACGACGACCTCCCCGCCTGAGGGAGTGTGGATCAATGCATTGTTCAGGAGGTTGCCCAATACTTGCCCGATCCGCTGGGAATCAACGTCCACCAGGGGCAGGTGCTCCGGCAGGTCAACCTGCAAGGCGATACCCCTGGCCTCCGCCTGGGCACGGGCAGACTGCATGGCTCTGTTCACCACGTCGGCCGGGGCTACGGGTTGGCGCTCCAGCCGGAGCTGGCCCGCCTCGGCCAGGGCCAGCTCTCGCAGGTCGTCCACCAGGCGATTCAACAGCCGGGTCTCATCGTAGAGGACGGCGATCTCGGCCTGCTCCAGGTGATAGACCCCGTCGAGGATGGCCCGCAGGTTGCCCTGGATCACGCTGAGAGGGGTGCGCAGTTCGTGGGACACATCGGCCATAAGATTGCGACGCAGTTCATCGGTCTTTTCCAGATCAGTCGCCATCTGGTTGAAGGCTTGCCCCAGGGCAGCCACTTCCGCGCTGCCCGTTTCAGGGACACGCTGGCTCAGATCGCCGCTGGCAATGCGGCGGGCGGCGGCGGTGAGGTGGGCCAAAGGCGCGGCGAGTCCCCGGCTTAGCCCTAGACCCAACAGGATGCTCAGAGCGCCAGCCAGGACTCCGGCCAGGAGCAAGGCCCGATTGATCTGATCAAGAAAACTCTGCTCCTGGGGCTGCAACTGATCCCAGCCGGGCGGGATGGCCAGCAGGAAACCCACTGTCTGCCCCCCAGCCTGGACCGGTACGGCCAACTCCTGTTCGCTACGGTTAATAGTTTCACCTGCGTAGCGTCCCTGGCTGTCATAGACGACGAGCCCCTGCTCATCAGCCAGCAAGGTGGACTGCCCGCCCTGACGCATCTGGCCCCTGCCCTGAGCCTTTCGACTATCCTCGAAAACAACTTCCACGCCGCCCCAACTGCCCTGTCGCTCGTAGTATGTAGCCAGGTCATCGGCGAGGTCGCCCCAGTCCAGCGTCCCACGGCGGGCCAGGTAGCGGCGGAACTGGCTGCTGGCGCTGTGGTTGGCCAGCAGAGCCACGGTACTCACGCCCACCAGGGTGACCAGAACAAAGGCCAGTGTCAGCCTGACCCAGAGCTTGTTCATAGGTCGCCTCGCAGACGATAGCCGACGCCGTAGACGGTCTCGATGTAGGTGGGATTGGCCGGGTCAGGCTCGATCTTGCGGCGCAGGTTTTTGATGTGGCTGTCCAGGGTGCGGTCCAGGCCCTCGTAGGTGTAGCCCAGGCCCTTTTCAATCAGCTCCGAACGGGTGAAAGCGTAGCCGGGGTTTTCCATGAAAGCTCGCAGCACGGCAAACTCAGTAGGAGTCAGGTCCACCGGCTGAGCATCTACCAGCACCTCATGCCGGCCCAGGTCCATGAGGAGACCACCCTGTTGCAATATCCTGGGCTGTGCTGGCCCGCCGACGGCACGGCGCAGCACCGCTCGCACCCGCGCCACCACCTCGCGCGGGTTGAAGGGCTTGGTGATGTAGTCGTCGGCGCCCAGCTCCAGGCCGACGATTTTGTCGGTGTCCTCAATGCGGGCGGTGAGCATGATGATGGGCGTGTCGGCCAGAGCGGGATCGGCCCGTATCGTGCGGGTGATGTCCCAGCCGTCCTGGTCGGGCAGCATCAGGTCGAGCACCACCAGGTCGGGGCACTCGCGGCGGATGATGTGCAACGCGGCGCCGCCGTCGTAGGCCGTAAACACCTGGAAGCCTGCTTGTTCCAGATAGGCTTTCACCAGCCGTACGATCTGTTTGTCGTCATCCACGACGAGGACGCGTTGGTTCATGCGTGTTTCTCCACATTCAGTGTTCAGTTTCATAATCATAGCACAGAAACGCGGGGAAGACAAGGAAGCGCAAGGGTTGAGTTTGTGAATCTGCCAGAGATGTGCTAGAATTACCAGCCGAGAAAGGAGCGAATCAACAGACATGAACAACCCCATCAGAGCGGTTCTCTTTGACCTGGACGGCACATTGCTAGACAGCAACATGGATGTGTTCCTGCCGCACTACTTCGAGATGCTGAGTGCCCGTGTGGCTCACATCGTGCCGCCCGACGAGTTCGTCTCGCACCTCATGTGGGCCAGCAACGTCATGATGGCCAACGACGGACGCGCCACCAACGAGGAGGTCTTCGCAGCGGCTTTCTACCCGCTGGTCGGATATTCCCGCCAGGAACTGGAGCCGATTTTCATGGACTTCTACGCCAACGACTTCCCCGCACTGCGACAATACACCCGTCGCAAACCCCAGGCTCGCCAAGTCGTGCAGCAGGCGTTTGACCTGGGCTACGACGTGGCCATCGCCACCAACCCCCTCTTTCCTGCCACGGCTATCGAGCAGCGGCTAGAATGGGCTGGCGTAGCGGACCTTCCATATCGGCTGGTGACCACTTACGAAAACAGTCGCGCCTGCAAGCCAAACCTACTCTATTTCGAGCATATCCTGGAAACCATCGGCCACCGCGCCGATGCCTGCCTCGTGGTCGGCGACGAGGATATGGACATGGTCGCGGCTCATCTAGGCTGTGCCACCTTCCACATCCTCCCCCCCATGCTTGGGGGGGAGGATAGAGGGAGGCTGGATTCCACCACGCCGGAGCCAACCTATCGCGGCACGCTGGCCGACCTGGGCGTGTTGTTCGAGAGTTGGAGGTGAGATACTCAGAAGCTTATCAGCCGCCGCGCCGTCCGCGCCCAGTCCATAGGGGACGGCCATTCTCATCGCGCACGAGGATCGTCTGGCCGTTGGTGGTGTCGTCAATTCGACCCACTTCAAGGTCATCGCCTTCGTAGAACCCGACCAGCGTTACCTGGTCGCCCACCTGGGCTGAGAAGCCTTGCTCCTGGGCAAACCACCAGGCGCGATTATCCACCGTCGCCTGCTCACCGCTGCTCGTTTGCACGACCAGCGCGTTCGCGTCCACACTCACGACGGTACCCTGGATCGTCAGCCACTCCTCCGCATCAGCCTCGCCAACGCTTGCCTGGTCGCCGGGCGCGTCCTCACGACCCTGGCCGCCATAGCCGCCCTGGTTGTTGTTCTGGGCGTTCCGCTTATCCTTTCTATTTTAGTTTTTTGTGTTTGCGACTAAATCCTGGCCTCTGCCGGAGCCTCGCTCAAAGCAGGCTGCGGCAGCAGCGATAGGAATAGTCGCGTAGTTGTATTGTTGATCCACTTCCAGTGAATCCAAAAGTGGACCACTGCTGCACCGATGAACACCACGCCCGCCCAGGTGTGGATCAGGTCCCAGGTCGTTCGGCTGAAGAGAAACATCGGATCCCAGCCAGCGTTCCTGCCGCCCTGCAAGCCACCCGCAGGCGCAAAGAGCAAGTAGATGCCCGATACAGCAGTGAGCAGGAAACTGACAACGATCACCAGGTTGATCGCCACGTTGAGCCGGGGGCCTTTAGCCAGCTTGGCCTCCCTGGAAAATAGGGCTTTCACAGTGCGCTTGCTCATCACCTTCACCCATCGCCAGTGGATGGCGAAGTGGACGACAGCAGCAACGATCATCAGTACCCCGCCCCAGGTGTGCAGATCCTCCCAGGTGTACCGACTGAAGAGAATTGTCACCCCATACCACGGGTTGCGTCCTCCCTGATAGCCCCCGGAGGGCACGAAGAGAAAGTAGATGCCCGACAGCGCGGCCACCAGTCCGCTCAGGAACACGACGGCAGCAAGCAGCCACTTGTTTCGACTTCGCACAGCTTGAATTCGCTTTACCATTGGTTGAAACCTCCTTGGAATTTCTTTATCGTTCTACTGGTAGTATAGCACAGAATTATGGAGATTTTGTGGAGACAGGATGGGGAACCTGTGGAATCTGGCGGCCTCGCCTCGGTCGGAGACCTTCGGCGAACGAAACCAACTCTTCGGCGAACGAAACCTGGCTCTGACAACGCACGAAAGCCCCAAACCATCAGACGGTCTGGGGCTTTCGTTGGTCTGGCTGTTTTGATTGCGTCAACCCACCTCCACTCGATCATCACCGCTGTAGACATGGATCTGCTGGCCGCGGGCATATCCAATGAGGGTGATACCCCAGGCCCTGGCCAACTCCACCGCCAGGTCGGTGGGTGAGGTACGCGAGACCAGCACGGGCACCTGCATTTTAGCGGCCTTGTTCAACATCTCCGCAGAGAGACGCCCTGTGGTTAAGAGCATGCGATCCTTAGTGTCAATTCCCCCCAGCAAACACTGCCCCTGGATCTTGTCCAGGGTGTTATGTCTGCCCACGTCCGAGGCCACGACTAACAGCTTGTGGCCATCGCTCAGCGCCGAGGTATGCACACCGCCTGTGGTACGGTAGAGCTCGGCCTTTCGATAAAGCTGCCGCATCAGGCCCAGGACTTGAGAGGGCGTCACTTTCAGAGCGGAATCAAATGTGCTCGTCTGCGCAGTCAAGTCGGTAAAGGTAGTGCCGCCCCCGCATCCCGAGGTAAGCACACGTCTGGTTGGCAGTTCGACCTCGTGGGTCAAACGCGCCTCGATCATATCCTCTTCATCGCAGACCCGCAACAGCGCCACCTCATCCAGGCCACCGATGATCCCTTCCAGATAGAGGAAGCCCAACGCCAAGTATCTCAGGTTATGGGGAGTGCAGAGGAAAGTGACCAATTCCTCTCTGTTGACATACACTGTCACAGGGACCTCCCGCACTACCTCCTTCTCCATAGTCGCCATGCCATCGGCCGTATACCGTCTATAGCTCAAGCTCCGACTAGCTATGAGCATTCGTTCCTCCTCGCCAGTCCCCTGGCCCTCTCCAAGTCAGCGGGCGTGTTGATGTTAAAAAACGAAAGATGACGAGGATCGAACAAGTTCACCTCCTGCTCTTCAACGTAGCGCACTTGCACTTCAGGGAAGAAATCAATGATTCTACGGCCGCCGCTTGCCAATACACGCTCGATAGGCTGGAGGCACTGCTTCGAGTAGATGGCGTGCAATGGCTCTGTCAGCACCCCGACCCTGGGAATGACCACATCCTGACCAGGGGACAGGAGGATCATATAGCGTAGGAGCCTGAGGTCCAGAAAAGGCATGTCGCAGGCCACCACCAGACTATGATGATTGTGTGCCGCTTTGAGCCCGGAATAGATACCACCTAGAGATCCTTTGCCTGGATAGACATCACCCACCAGCTTTGCCCCCAAATGATCATACTTATGGGGGGAATTAGTGACGATGACTACTTCGTCACCGATTCGCGCTATTTTCTCCACGATTCTCTCAATCAGCGTCCGGTCGCCTATCCGAAGGAAGGCCTTGTCGGTGCCCAGTCGCTTGCCCGCTCCCCCGGCCAACACGACACAACTTATAGGACGCCGAACTCCCTTTTTCCCCTTATCCATCTCCCCAGTAGTATACAACAGAAAGCAGTCTCTGTCTAGTTTTGCAGAATCGTTTAAGGTGCCAGGCACTTCTGGAAGTCCGTCTGGCTCAGCGCCGAAGATGATTGACTGGCGCCACCACTCTGGAATCCTCGGCGAAAGTGCCTGGCACCTTGAAGGCCTCCAGATAGCCCCCAGGGCCAGGATTGGCTGTCTTGGGCAGATCCTTGGCTGTGGCAAGCCGGTGGAAAAACTCCTCCCTCTGCACGTCCACCAAATCACGCAGGGTTTCCTGGCCCTGGTGGAGGTAATAGGGGACAATCTTGATGTTCAACTCCTCGATCAACCTCTCAGGGATACTGGCACAACTGTCTGTCAATACGCCGACTGTGAACATGATACACTCCTTTCTTCTGGAGGTTGGAGGTTAGAGAGGCGAGCCAAAGTTATCACCAGGTTCCTCCCTTCTGCCGTCAAAAAAGACCCGTTAAGTCGCAGGGGTCGGTATAGAACAAAACATGGGGATTTTCATCCCCATGCAGCGAACTCAAGTGCGCCTCGGCGCACTCAATCAGAAGCAAACGGTCGTTTGCCTCTACATTAACCTGCTTTGGCTTCCCGACATCCGCAAGCCCGTTATCCGGCCATCTGCTTCTCGACGTAGGCCACCGCCGCCGCAACCGTGGTGATTTGCTGAGCATCTTCGTCAGGAATCTCCGCTCCGAACTTGTCCTCGAAGGCCATGATCAGCTCCACCAGGTCGAGGGAATCAG
>CAZGKH010000247.1:0-6318 GCA_964525665.1 uncultured Anaerolineae bacterium
TTTGATATTCTCTGGCCGAAAACCCACTACCACTTCTCGGCTGCCGGCATTGGCCTCCATGCTCGCCGCCCTGACAGGTGGCACAGCCAGTCTAAACAGAGAATGGCTAATATACAATTGCCCATTCTCTCGATGGAGGGTGCCATCCAAGAGATTCATGCGAGGGGTGCCGACGAAGCCAGCCACGAAGAGACTCGCCGGTTCTTCGTAGACCTTCTCCGGCGACGCTACCTGGTGGATGGCGCCTTCCTCCATGACCGCCATTTTGTCGCCAATGGCCTGGGCCTCCACCTGGTCGTGGGTGACGTAGACTGTCGTGATACCCAGGTCCATCTGAAGCTTTTTCAGCTTAGCCTTCATCTCGACCCGCAGCTTGGCGTCCTGGCTCCCCAGAGGTTCATCCATCAGGAAAACCTGGGGACGGCGCACCAGCGCTCGACCCACGGCTACCCGCTGCTGCTGGCCGCCGGAAAGCTGCTTGGGACGACGATCCATGAGCGGTCCCATGTGTAAGAACTCAGTCATGGTATTGATGCGGGCCTCGATTTCTGTCTGGGGGAGCCTGGCCGCTATCAAGGGAAAAGCCCAATTGTCCCTGGTCGTCATGTAGGGATACAAGGCAAAACGCTGGAAGATCATAGCGATATTGCGGTCTCCTGGCGGCACATCATTTGCCAACTGGCCATCCATGTAGACGTTGCCTTTGATGGGCAAGGTCAGGCCGGCGATGACGCGCAGCACCAAGGTCTTGCCGCATCCCGAAGGCCCCACCAGGGCGCAGAGTTCACCATCAGCTATCTCTAGGTTGATGTCTTTGAGCACATCATGCCGGTCAAACCTCACGGTTACGTTTTCCAACCTAATGCTGGCCATATCTCAGTTCCTCGTTACCTCGTCACTTGTCCTGAGCTTGTCGAAGGGCTCGCGGTTCAAATGATACAAGCTTCAGAATCCTTGTCGAAGAGGCGCAAGTGCTCCTGTTGGAACTCCATCCAAACCTTCTGGTTCAACTGGGGCCTGAAGCCCATTTCCCTCTTATCACCTCGCATCTTCAAGATCAGGTCACCGAACTTAAGGTCAACTACTAACTCATTGCTTTGAGGCTCCAACACATAGACCTCAGCAGGGATGGCATTGACCCTGGCTTCAGTGTTTAATTGGATGTGCTCAGGCCGGATACCCAGCACTAACTGCTGCTCAGTGGGAACACCCCTCACTCTATGAGCCAACTCCGGCTTCAAGGGAAAGGCAAAGTTGGCACTTCGAACATAGACCTGTCCCTCCCGCTGCTCCAAATGACAGTCGAAAAAGTTCATGGGCGGCGAGCCGATGAAGCCAGCTACGAAGAGGTTCGCTGGGTCACTGTAGATCTCCACCGGAGAGCCTACCTGCTGAATTCGTCCCAGCCGCATGATCACGATCTTATCGGCCACGCTCTGGGCCTCCAGTTGGTCGTGGGTGACGTAGATGGTGGTGATGCCCAGGTCTTGCTGCAAGCGTCGCAGAGTGGCCCTCATCTCTATCCTCAGCCTGGCGTCCAACTGGCTCAGCGGCTCATCCATCAAGAACACCTTGGGCCGCCGGATGAGCGCCCGACCAACAGCCACTCGCTGCTGTTGCCCGGCGCTCAGCTCCCCGGGATGGCGATCTAGAAAATCGTGCATGTGGAGGAAATCGGCCGTCTCCTTAATCCGCTCCTCAATCTCCTGAGCGGGCAGCCTGGTAGCTTTTAGGGGAAAGGCAAACTGTTCCCGAACCGTCTTATGGGGATAGAGAGCATAGCTCTGAAAGATCATGGCGATGTTGCGGTCACCGGGATACAGGTCGTTGATGCGCTCACCATCCAAGAGAATATTTCCGGCCGCAGGTCGCACGAAGCCAGCCACCATCCGCAGGGTCGAAGTCTTGCCACAGCCTGTAGGACCCAGCAAGACGCACAACTCACCATCTTCGATGACCAGGCTGAAGTCGTCCACAGCGTGGGTTTGGCCATACCAGCAGTGCAAATGCTCCAAAACAACTCTGGACACAGTTGTTCCTCCACTTCGTCTCCGATCGCCGAAGGTCTCTGACCGAGGCGAAAGGGCTCGGTCGGAGACCTTCGCCCATCGTGGAGACCTTCGCCCATCGTGGAGACCTTCGCCCATCGTCGGAGACCTATCTCATCCGTCCGAAGCTCATGCCCCTGACGAGCTCGTTGCGTACCAGGATGGTGAAGGTGACCACCGGCAACATGAAGAGGATAGACCCCGCCGATAGCAATCCCCAGTCAATCCCCATCAACGTCTGCATCTTCGATAACCCTACTGGGGCCGTCTCCGCCACCCGGGTGGTCAACGATACGGCCAGGAGAAACTCGTTCAGGGATTGGATCAGGCAGAAGATGGTCGTCGTGGCCAAGCCGGCGCGGGCCAGCGGCAGGCTCACTTTCAGGAAGACCTGGGGCGGTGAGTAGCCGTCGAGCATGGCTGCCTCTTCCAGCTCAATGGGTATTTCGTCGAAGAAGCCTTTTAGCACCCACACCGCGAACGAGGTGTTGGTCAGGCAATAGACCAGGATCAGCGCGATGTGGGTATCGAGCAGCTTAAACGTACGGAAGACTAAATAGAAAGGCACCACCACCGCGATGGCGGGCAGCATCCGCAGGCTGAGAATCCAGAATTGCAAGAAGTCGCTTCTCTTTATCGTATAGCGCGAGAACCCGTAGGCCGTCAGGCTGCCCAGGACAACCGAGATCACCGTCGAGCTAATGGCGATAACGAGGCTGTTTCGCACCTGTAAGGGGAAGTCCGAATTGAAGGCGTTGATGTAGTTTTGCAGTGTGGGTTTGAAGATGAACACCGGGGGCACAGCGAGCAGTTCGAGCTTAGTCTTGAACGATGAAAGCAAAATCCACAATAGCGGGAAGAGGAACACCGCCGCCACGAACAGGGCGAGAACGATGCCAAGTACACGTTTGAGTGTCTTCATTAAACGTTACCTCTACAAGCCAGTATGGGTCTGTTCGGCCTGGGCGGGGGTGATGAGTCTGACCATGATGTTGGTTACGATGTTGATGATGATCACCACTACCCACGAGAGGGCGGCTGCCATGCCAATATTGAAGAACATGATCTGATGGCGATAGCCCAGGATCGAGAGCGTGGACGTGAAGTTCCCAGGGCCGCCCCCGGTCAAGATGAATGGCGAGTCGAACAGCTTCAGCGTGTCAATTGAGCGGAAGAGCAAGGCCAGCAGCAGCGGGAAGCGCAGATACGGCCAATAGATCTGGCGGAACTTCAGCCAGGTCGAGGCCCGATCGAGAGTAGCGGCCTCTTGCAGCTCCGTCGGTATCGTTCCCAGACCGGCCATTACCAGCAGAGCTACGAAAGGTGTCCACTGCCATACGTCCACCACCACTACCGCAACCTGAGACCAAAACGGGTGGGCCAGCCATGGAATGGCCGGGAGACCCACCCGAGTAAGTGCGTAGTCAACGATCCCAAAAGTCTGGTCGAACATAAACCGCCAGAACAGCCCCACGCAGAAGGGAGCGAGCATCATCGGCAGGAAGACGATCAGTCTGATGACGCCCATACCGGTGAATCGCTGGTTCAGCACAAAGCCGAGCAGGATACCCAGCACCACTTCGATGGAAACAGCCGCTATCGTAAACTGCACCGTGACCCGGGTGGCCAGCCAGAACTGGGGATCGGTGAACATGTTGATGTAGTTGCCCAGGCCAATCCAGATCGCTCTGCTCCCCAGCGAATAGTTGAACAGGCTCACGCCGAGGGAGAATATGAGCGGGACAATCGCCAGTAGCAACAGCAGGCCGAGGGTGGGTGCAAACAGCAATCGCCGCCACCATAAATCTTTCAGGCCTGCCGCTGCTTCCACGGCCGTAGCCGGGCCCTCTCTCCCGCTAACAACCACCTCTTGTGTCATCGTGCCTCCTGATCGCCTTATACTCTTGGCGAGGGTTCACCCCCTCCCAGGGAGGGGCCGGGGGAGGGTGGACACCTCGGCAAATCAGCCAGATCCCACCCTCAGCCCTCCCCCTGCGAGAGGGAGGGAGACTTCACTACCCAGCGTACAACTCCAGCGTCTTCTTGGCCAGCAGGAACCCACGCTTGATCAACTCTTCGGTTGCCTCCCAGTTCCGGTCCTCGTGCTCAATGCTGAGTACCAAGTCATACCCCACATCGTAGAGGGCCGCCACTACCTCCTGCCAGTCCACCAGGCCCAGGCCTGGCAGGCGCGGTATCTGCCAGCGGAAGCCACAGCCCAGGATGCCATCCTGGTAGAACATCTCCTCGTCTATGGCCATGTCCTTGGCGTGCACGTGGAAGATGCGGTCACCGAAGTCGTAGATGAAGCGGACGTAGTCAATCTGCTGCCAGACCAGGTGCGAGGGGTCGAAGTTGAGGCCGAAGTTCTCGTCGGGCACGGCCTCGAACATGCGATGCAGAAGGGCTGGTGAGTAAGGCAGGTTGGACCCGCCCGGCCAGGTGTCGGCCCAGAGCATGGGGCAATTCTCAATGGCGATCTTCACGTTGTGCTCGGCCGCGAATTTGACCAGCCCCGGCCAGACCTTCATGAACTCTTCGAAGTTGTGATCCAGGTCCTTGTTCCAGTCGCGCCCGGTGAGCTCAGGGTTCCAGCTCCGCCCCACGAAAGTACCCACGATGTCCACGCCCAGCATCTCGGCGCCGACGATGACCTTCTTCAGATGGCCGACGACGCGCTCCCGATGGACAAGATCAGGATGAAGAGGGTTGGGATAATAACCGAGAGAGGAGATCTCCTGTCCTTTGTCGGCCAGCATGCCGTTGGTATCCGAGGCTTTGGCTGGAGTCAACGAATCCACATCAATGTGAACAACTCCGCCATACTTGCGGTCCTTCCCCTCGCCAGACGGCCAGCAAGCTATCTCCAGCATCTCAAATCCACTGTCCGAGGCCCAGGTTGCCAGCTCCTCCAGAGATAGGTTCGGAAAGGCCGCGGTCATTACACCGATTTTCATGGTTATGTCCTCCTATTCCGTCTAGCGATCAACCTCTACCCACTTCTGTTCCTGCGCGCTGCGCTCAATGGCCTCGCAGAGGAGGATCTCTTCGTGACCGTCGGCGAAGGTCGGGAAGTCTGGCGGGGCGGCGAGATCGCCCGCACGGATGTAGCGATATACAGCATAGTAGAGCTGCTTGAACGTGTCGGGGAAGCCCTCATTATGTCCACCAGGATAGCCAGCGAATTCCTTCGACTGTGGAGTGAGCAACGAGGGATCTTTCATCAGCACTTCGTTCGGTCCATCACGGCGGCCGATCCACAACTCATTGGGCCGCTCCGAATCCCAGGCCAGCGACGATTTCGATCCGTCAATCTCAAAGGCCAGGCGGTTCTTGCGCCCAGCGCACACTTGCGAGACGGTCATTACACCTCTGGCGCCGTTCTCGTAGACCAGGAGCACTGCGGCATAGTCCTCGGTATGGACGGGCTGCTCAATGTAGTCTTCCGGCTGCAACTCCTTGACCGAGAAGGTATCAATGGGCTTGGTCGGTTTCTTGCGGACGGGGATGAAGGTGCGGAAATCGGCCAGCACTGCCTGGACATGCAGCCCCGTGATGAAGCTGGTCAGGTCCATCCAATGGGTGCCGATGTCGGCCACGGCACGCAGGCTGCCCCCCAGATCAGGCTCCAGACGCCAGTTCCAATCGGTGTCGTAGAAGAGCCAATCCTGAAGATAGGAGCCACGAATGATACGCACATCGCCCAGGTCGCCGCGCACCACTCGCGCATGGGCTTCCTGACAAATGGGGTAGAAGCGGATGTTGTAGTTTACTGCGTGGACAATGCCTGCTTGCTCCGCCAGGCTCAGCAACTCAGCGGACTCCTGCGAGTTCATGGCCAAGGGTTTCTCGCACACTACGTGCTTGCCAGCTTCGATAGCGGCTTTGGCCATGGGATAGTGGAGGTAGTTTGGAGTAGTAACGTGCACTACGTTTACCGACGGATCGGCTACCAGCTCACGCCAGTCGTCGTAGACCCTCTTGATATTGAGCTCCTCGGCCTTGGGACGAGCCCGCTCTGGGCTGGACCCGGCGAGGCCCACCACCTCGACACCCAGGCGGCGCAACGCCTCTACGTGGGCTGGGCCAATGAATCCCGTTCCGATGACGGCTGCCTTGAGATCGCTCATCTTTACCCCTCCTTTTCCTCTCGGTACCCTGATTGGCTGACATTTTTAACATAGGACACGGATTCACACAGATAAACACAGATTATTCTCTTTTTTACTACAAATCTGTGTGAATCTGTTGTAAGCGAAGCGGCATCTGT
>CAZGKH010000248.1:0-6275 GCA_964525665.1 uncultured Anaerolineae bacterium
TCGGGCTTGCGGATGAAATCCATCTCGTACTTGAGTACAGGATTGAGAGGGTCTCCAGGCTAACGAAGCGACATCGCAGAGGATTTATGACAACCTGAATCACGTCGAGGTTGGGCGCAATGCTCTAGCCGTCTAGAACCGCGGATCAGCAGGAATACGCGGATGGTTCGACAAGCTCACCACAGGTTTGGCGCTGTTGATCCGTGTTTTCCTGGCCATCCGCGGCTCTGGGTATTACTCAACCAGCCCCAAGCGGCGTGCGGCGGCCACCAGGCCGAATGATCCGGTCATCATCATGTCGCCGTGGGGCACAGCCATGTAGTAACCCAGGGCTGCGGTCATCCCTCGGTTGGGTCCCGTGACGGCCACGAAGCGGAAGCCCCCATCAACAGAATAATCAGGATGGACATAAGCCCCATGACCATTGTCGCCATAGACCTCGTCGTTGGTTAGCATCCCCTCCCGCAAAGAATCAACGTAAACAGCCAACTTGTCGGGGTTCATGAGCACGGTGTGGTGCTCAAAGAGCCCCCACACCCTTTCCCCCCTAAGCAAGAACCCAATCGTGTGTTGGTTACCTACGTTGAGGACGATAAGCCCCTCCCCCTGGTGAGCAGCCACGTTCTCATCGCAAAGCGCGCCCCAGATCGCCGCGGAGCCAGTGTCCATCAGCATCGCGCCGGGCACATCGGCCTGGACTGCCTGCATCCTGGTGAGATGGGCGGGCGCCTCCAGGTATGCCAGCACAACGATGTCTCCCCCTTGCTCCACGAAGCGCTCCCATTGTTGAAAGCGAAAGCGCCGCTGGCTTCCCTCCACAGGGTCGCCGTGATCCTGCACCGCGATGGCGTAGCGCTGAGGCAGCTCTACATCGAAGAGGGCCAGAGCGCTACCCAGGGCAGCGAGATCAACATCGCCCGTGCGAATGGTCAGGGCCTCAGACGGAGCCTCCTCTACGATCTGAACGCCCAGGGCTTCCACCTCACGCGGGTTATCTCGGATGGTCTTAGCCGCCAGCGGCGCGGCGTAAACCGCCAGTCCCGCCCTCAGATGCTTCTTGAGGGCACTGACGCAAGGCCCGCCTCCCATCAAGTTGCCGGCCAAGAAAACGTCCTTGCCCCGCGCAGTAGCTTGCCGTACCCTACCCGCCACGATAGTCGTCTGGGAAGGGAGCACCATCTTGACGCAGTTCTCTAAGGTTTTGTCGCTCTCATACAGCAGAACATCTTGTGTTCCGGCCCCGGCATCAATGGCCAGAATACGTTTCGATCCAGACATAGCACATCCTCCGAATTCGTTGAAGTGCGGACGCAAGTCCACCTTTGCAAGTACTGATACTACCACAGTTTTCGCCCTCTGTCAAAGCAGCACTTGCCAAAATCTCCATCTAGCGTTACAATTGGGGTAACGAGCCAACGAGCAATGGGTTAACGAGTCAACCGTTGCCTCATTGACCTAGAAATGGAGGCGACTATGATCAACGTATCGTGCTTCAAGTGTGGTTGGAAGTTCACTATTGATGAGGAAGCCATCGCCGAGGGTCGCGCGGAGGGCGAAACCCCTCCTCCCCGTCACTATGTGGTGGAGTGTCCCCGCTGTCGTAAGGCCAACAAAGTGTCGCTCAGGAGAAGGAGGAGACGAGGCCGGGTCGCTAAAAAAGAGTAGGGATTTTGGTCAAATGGTCGGATAGTCCGATAGTCTAATGGTCCTCGGTCAAGTGGCCTCTCGATTCTCCGACAACCCGGCCATCAGAAAGACAGAGCGTCAGTGGGTGGGATATTCGTCCTCAGCCCGCGCCGATCAGAGATTGATTCCCTGGCCGACCGCCTCACTCAGGCCCTCACTGAACAGGGCGAAACGCTGGAGACAATGCTGCAGGCCCTGCGGGAGGAGCGCGAAAACCAGATTTGACAACATCCGCTTTCTGTTGTATAATGACCGTCAGTCAGTAAATGACCGTAGGTTTGCAGCAGAAAGGCCACGGGATGACCACAGCACAGCGGCGTGCTCGCGAGAAGGCGAGAAGGCAGCAGGAAATCTTAGAAGCCGCCAGGGAGGTCTTCTTTGAGAAGGGCATCCATCAAGCGACCGTGGATGACGTGGCTGCTCAGGCCGAAATCAGCAAGGGAACAGTATACCTTTACTTTCAGAGCAAGGAGTCCATCCTTGCTCATTTGCTTTTAGAGGGCCTATCCATCCTGCTGTCGCAATTGGAAGCCGCTTACGCCCCCCAAGAACCACTCTCCGCCGAGCAGCACCTGCGCCAATTAGTAGAAGCGTATTGGCAATTCGCCCAGATCTATCCTGATTACTTCCGCCTATTGATGGCCCTGGACCGGGGGCGCTTTCGGGAAAGGGTAGCGGCGGAGATGTATCAGCAGATCCTGACGGAAAGCATGAGGGGGTTGGAGTTGGCGGCAAAGGCTATCCGACAGGGGGTGGAGGAAGGCGCGTTCACCGCTGATGACCCTTTGCTGGCAGCCGGTGTGCTCTGGGGCGCCCTCAACGGGGCACTCACGGTGATGGCCAACCCTGTCCGGCAGGAGATGATACCTGTAGAACCTAAGGCGGTGTTCGATGCCACCTTCGAGCTTTTCCTGCGCGGCCTGCAAGCTAGCAACCGCTAAACTGGTAACGAGGAGGAAGATATGAAAGAAGTCGTAATCGTCGGGGGAGTGCGCACCCCCATCGGCAGCCACGGCGGAGCCTTCAGGAGTCTGTCGGCGCAAGAGCTGGGCGCCACTGTGATGGAAGAAGTAATCAAACGCACAGAACTCGATCCCAACCTCATTGATGACGTCATCTTCGGCTGCATCGGCCAGTACTCTGATTCGCCGAACATCGCCCGCGTGGCAGCACTGATGGCTGGTATCCCCACCCACGTGCCCGGCTACACTGTTCAGCGAAACTGCGTCTCAGGAATGGTGGCTATCTCCTCGGCCTGCCAGGCCATTCAGGCCGACGATGGCGAGGTCTTCCTGGTAGGCGGCACGGAGAGCATGAGCACGGCTCCCTTCGTAGTACGCGGGGCCCGTTGGGGCCTGAAGCTGCGCCACACCCAGTTCACCGACACCCTGTGGGAGGGCCTGACCGATCCGGTGTGCGGCATGATCATGGGCTACACGGCGGAAAACCTGGCCATGATGTACAACATCAGCCGCGAGGAACAGGACAAATTCGCGGTGAACAGCCACAAGAAAGCCTTCCGCGCCACCAGGATGGGTAAGTTCGACGATGAGATTGTGCCGGTGCGTGTGTCCAAAAGGGTAGCTGGCCAAGAGGTCGCCTACGAGAACATCGTCCACGACGAATGCATCAATCCAGCCCTCTCGGTTCAGAAGGCCGGCCTCTATCCCACCGTGTTCAAGAAGGGCGGGTCAGTTACCCCTGCCAACGCCTGTCCCATCTCGGATGGCGCAGCGGCTATGGTGGTGATGACGGCTGACAAGGCCCAGGAATTGGGCATGGAGCCCCTGGCCTACATTCGCAGCTACGCTTACGCCGCCGTGCCGCCAGAGATCATGGGCATCGGCCCCACCAAGGCCGTCCCCAAGGCGCTGAAGAGGGCGGGCCTGAAGCTGACCGACATTGACCTGATCGAGCTCAACGAGGCATTTGCCGCCCAATCCCTTGCCGTGGGCATCGAGCTGGAGAAAGACGGCTGGGACTGGGACAGGGTCAACGTCAACGGTGGCGCCATCGCCCTGGGCCACCCAGTGGGCTGCACAGGCACGCGCTTCGTGGTCACTTTGCTCCACGAGATGATCAAGCGCGACGTGAACCTGGGTCTGGCTACGGCCTGTGTGGGTGGCGGGATGGGCGGCGCGATGATCATTGAGAGGAGGTAGCATGGCTGATACGGCATTGTACAAAGACAAGAAGGCTCGCCAGGCGTTCATCGCCAGGGGCGAGGAGGTTTTCGAGGGGATCAAGGGTAAACTGGAAGGCCAGGAAGGGGTAGTGGCCATCGAGCCTGAGAGCGGGGAGTATTTCGTGGGTCAAACGTTGGGAGCGGCCAACGATGCCGCTTTCGCCAGGTATCCCGACGGCTGGGTATATTTCGTGCGCCTCGACGATCCGGAGGCGGCCATACCGCTGGTGACGTGGTAGTAACGTGAAACGTGAAGATGCAAAACGTGATCGCCATCTCACGCTTCACGCATCACGTTTCACGACCTACAGCAGCAACATATACCAACAGATTGAGCAGGGCAGATTGCCCCCAGAGACTTGAGGAGGAAGGAAATGTACATTTTTAAGGCCGGAGTAGTGGGCGCGGGCTTCATGGGCGCTGAGATCGCTCAGGTCATCACCTACGCGGGCCTGCCGGTGGTGATGAAGGACATTGACCAAGAGATGCTAGACAAGGGGATGGATACCATCCGACGCATTTACCAGCGGCGAGTGGACAAGGGCAAGATGTCCCCCACTACCATGCAGGAGAAGATAGACCTGGTCATCCCCACCCTGGATTACGACGAGTTCGCCGAAGTGGACATCGTCATCGAGGCGGTGCCGGAGGTCATGAAGATCAAGCAGCAGGTCTTTGCCGAATTGGATGAGGTCTGCCCACCAGAGACCATCTTCGCCTCCAACACGTCCGCGCTGTCCATCGCAGAGATGGGTTCAGCCACCAGGCGCGCCCCCAAGGTGGTCGGGATGCACTTCTTCAGCCCGGCCCACATCATGAAGCTGGTGGAGGTCATTCCCAGCCCGGAGACGGATCAGGAAACCGTTGACGATGTGGTGCGCTTCACGGAGGAGCTGCGCAAGATCCCCGTGGTGGTCAAGGAGTGCCCCGGCTTCCTGGTCAATCGTTTGCTGATGCCCTATCTCAACGAAGCGGTGATGTCCCTGCAAGAAGGGGCCGCCACAGCAGCCGAAATTGACGGGGCCATGACGGGCTTCGGCTGGCCCATGGGGCCCCTCACGCTGATGGACATGATTGGCATTGATGTCTGCGCCGACGTGGGCCAGTACCTTCATTCCCAATACGGGGATAGGGGCGCGCCCGCTCTCCTGTGGGAGAAGTTGGTCGAAGCGGGACGCTTCGGCGAAAAGGCCGGCGCCGGCTTCTACGGCTACGGGGAGGAAACCGACGAGCCAGTCAAACAGATGATCAAGGAGCTGCAAGAGTCGGGCCAGGTGCCCACCGGCACGGAGTTCAGCGCAGACCGGCTGATGATGCCCATGATCAACGAGGCCGCTATGTGCATGGAGGAGGGCATCGCCAACGTAAACGACATTGATATGGCCTGCATCGCCGGCATCGGCATGAAGGTGGGCGACCAGCGCATGGGCCCCTTGGAGTACGCCGACGGAGTGGGCCTGGACATCGTCGTGCAAAAACTGGAGGAACTGGAGAAGAAATACGGCTCCCGTTTCCATCCCACGGACTTGCTCTATAAGAAGGTCAAGGTCGGAGAACTGGGAAAGAAAACGGGGCGGGGGTTTATGGAATGGTAGAAAGGAAAGGAGCACAACGAATGGGAGAATACCAATACATCCGCGTCAGCGTGGAGAACCGCATCGCTACCCTAACCATTGACCATCCGCCAGCCAATGCCTTCAACAGGCAGGTTGTCGAGGAACTCGACGCTGCCTTTGATGAGGTGACGGCCAACGACGAGGTGAAGGCCATCATCATCACTGGGGCGGGTCAGTTCTTCATCGCTGGCGCGGACATCAATGAGATCTACGCTTCAAAGGACAGGCCGGAGGAGGCCGAGGCGTTCATCCGAAAGGGACAGGGGCTGTTCCTCAAGATCGAAAACTCGAAGAAACCTGTGATCGCTGCCATGAACGGCCGCTTCGCGCTGGGCGGCGGCAACGAGTTGGCCATGGCCTGCCACATCCGCATCGCCGAGGATGGGGTGCGCATCGGCCAGCCAGAGATCAACCTGGGGATCATTCCCGGCTGGGGCGGCACTCAGCGCCTGCCGCGCATCGTGGGCAAGGGCAAGGCCCTGGAGATGATGCTCACCGGCGATCCCATCACCGCCCAGGAGGCCTATCGCATCGGTCTGGTGAACAAAGTAGTGCCCACAGGCCGGGTGCTCAAAGAAGCCACGGGCCTTGCCAGGCGCATCATCTCTAAGAGCGCGCTGCCCATCGCAGCCATCATTGGAGCGGTGAACGAGGGCCTGGAGCAGAGTACCGAAGAGGGTATGGACATTGAGGCCCAGCAGTTCGTGTCCTTGCAGGGCAGCGAGGACCTGGAGGAGGGACTAAAGGCCTTCCTCGAGAAGCGCAGACCGCAGTTCAAGGACAAGTAG
>CAZGKH010000249.1:0-6238 GCA_964525665.1 uncultured Anaerolineae bacterium
GGCACTGCGGACACTCCGGCTGAAGCCCCGCATCCTTTTGCTTGAAAGTGGCTCTAACTTCAAAGACGTGCTCGCAGTCCCGGCACTGATAGTCATACGTGGGCATTTGCAGGTAAACCTCCTATTCTGAGATGATATGGATTCCCGTCTCCATCACCACCTGGCCGATGACGCAGCCGGGTTGATCTCCGGCGACGAGGCGAGCCCTGGCGTATACATCGCTCAGGTGTTGGCAGCGACGTCATACACTCACCACTTTCTCCGCCTGGGACAGCGACTGGAGAATGGCGGCCATGCCGCCGACGGCGCCGACCTGCACTTTGTCCATCAATCCAAAGTAGTTCAGGCAGGTGGAGCAGACGATGAGATCCACCCCCTTGGCCTCCAGCGCCCGCAATTGCTCCAGGACGGGCGAACCTTCGCACACCAGCTTCACGCCGTCGGTGTAAAAGAGCAGCTTGCCCGGCAGCACCTTCCACTCACCCAGCAGGGAGAGGAAGATGTCGGCCATCTTCTGCTGGAGTTCGGCCGGCGCCTGGCCCAGGCCGAAGCGGGTGAACAAAACAACGGTAGAACTAGACATGCGCTCCTCCTATCTTTCTTCATTAACCACTTACCTCAATTAAACTGACGATGATAGCTCCCACTGAATCATTCCGGTGCTCTCCCAAATCGCTCGAAAAGTTGCTGGCAACAATCCTTCACACAAGCTCGGTTGGCCATGTAATAGACCTGCTTGCCCTCCCGACGAGCCAGCACCAATCCTGCCCTCTTCAAGATGGCCAGATGGTGGGAGATGGTCGGTTGGCTCAGGGGGAAGGCCTCGACAACTTTGCCCACGCTCATCTCCTGGTGCAGCAGCAGCTTCAAGACCGATTGGCGAGTCTCATTGGCCAACGCACCCAGAAAAAACTCGTAGCGGCAGCACTCACTGGCATCATTCACTACGCTCATCTTTCTTATGTTTCTCTCTCCGCACCGCTCGCCTCAATCAACCTGGCAATGATAGCCCCAATGTTGGCCATGCGTCCTTCGGCGATCTCGCCGGTGGCCGAGATACCCCGCTCCGGACCAACGAAGTGATACCCCCTCTCCTTCAGCCTGGCCACGTTGTCCTGCACGACCGCTTTGGCCCACATCTCCTCGTGCATGGCCGGGGCCAGGGTCACCGGTGCCTGGGTGGCCAGCACCGCCAGCGTCACCAGGTCGTCGGCCAGGCCGAGGGCCAACTTCGCCAGAATGTCGGCCGTGGCTGGGGTGATGAGCACCAGGTCGGCCAGGCGCGCCAGTTGCACGTGGATCAGCGGCGACCGCTGCGCCGCTGCCCACAGGTCGGCATACACCGGGTTGCCCGAAGCCACCTCCAGGGTGAGGGGCGTGATGAAGCGGGTGGCAGCCGGGGTCATGATGACCTGCACGTTGGCCAGGTGACGCCAGCGCAGTTGCCCGATGAGCTCGGGGATGTAGTGGGCCGCCACGCCGCCCGCCACGCCGATGAGGACGGTTTTGCCCGCCAGCATCTCAACCGCTCCCTGCCCCGGCCAGGCCGCCGAAGTCGAAGCCCAGCAGCTGGCTGATCTCCATGTTCACCTGGGGCACGAAGGCCAGCGCCTGCTGCTGGGCCTGAACATAGCCCTTGATGACCGGGTTGCGCTGCGCCTCCCCCTGCAGTCGGCGTAGGGCGTCAATCTCCTCCTGGGTGATGTTGCCGCCGTTCTGTTGCTTGAGCATCAGGGCTCGCTGGCGCTCTTGAAGCTCCGCCAGCAGCTCCTGCGCCTCCTCGTCCGCTTCCAGCCGCTCTTTGGCCTGCCAGAAGGTCGTGATGGGTGGCGAGGCCCGCAACGTCATGGCGAACTCCCGTGCCGCTCTTTCTACTGATGAGTCCAAGACAGATCTACCTCCTATTCAAGTGCGTCGTTTCTAAGCTGAGGTGCACGGTTGCTGGGGTGCTCCACTGTCCCTCTGCGCCCTTGCTCCCTTGCACAAATCAGCAGCAGCCCGGCCCACAACTGGCGGCGAAGCTCAGACCGATGACCTCTGAGATGAGTCCGGCCACCTCCTGGCAGAGCAGGCTCAACTGCTCCTGGGCCTCCACGTAGGCCCGCACCGCCGGTTGGGCCAGCATCTCGCGCTGCAAACGTTGCAGGTCGTGGCGGTCAGCCTGGCTCAGCGCACCCAGCATGAGCATCATCTGCAGCGACTGCTGCCGTTCCTGGAAAGCGCGAATGGCTTCCTGGGCCGCAGGATCGCGCCGCAGCCGGAGTTGGGCCTGGTCAAAAGCCTGGTACCCTGGCGTCTCGGCCAGCACGGCGGCGAACTCCCGCGCCGCCTGCAGCGCCTCGTTCTGGCTCACCACCGGCTCCATGACCCTTTCCTGGGTTTGCCACGTTGTCTCCATAATCCTGATCTCCCTTCTCAATCTCGTTCTCCGTGAAGTAGCGGGTGTTCTCGATGAGCACCTCGACCTCAGCAATGTTCAGGCTGTGCAAAAATCTGTCCAGGTTGACACCCTCGATGAGTTGTCTAATGCTCTCGTTCAAGGGCCCACGCCTCCTTCCAGCCGCGCCTTAACTGTCGGGAACAGGTTGCCGTCGGTATGAGGCAGGAACAGCGCACCAGTGTACTCGTCGAAATAGCGCGGCTCGGCCGTCAATTCCATGCAGGTGATGCTGCTGGCGATCTCAGCCGCCCGCCTCCAGGCTTGCTGCGAGAGCAAGGCCCGCCGCGCTCCAGCCAGGGAGCTGTTGCCGATGAAGCGGATGCGCTGCCGGGGGATGTCCGGCAGCAGCCCAATGAGCACCGCCCGCTCGACGTCCAGCGATTGGCCAAAGTTGCCGGCGATGAGCACCCGCTCGACCAGATCGAATTCCAGCCCTACGTTGCTCAACAGGATGCGCGATCCGGCGTACAAGGCCGCCTTGTCCCGTAACAGGTTTTCGATGTTGGCCTGAGTGAGGACGATGTCCCGGTCTACGACCGTCTCCGCTGCCGGGGCCAGCACCACCTCGGGATAGTTCTCTCCCCGCCGGGCACCGGGCGCGCCCAACTGGATCCGCGCCGAGCGGTCAATGATCCCGGCCAGCAGGAAGCTGCCCAGAGCATCAATGAGACCCGAGCCGCAGATGCCCTGGGGCTTATCCTCGCCAATGGTCTGATAGCCGATGTGCCCATCCTCCACCCATACCCGCTCAATGGCTCCGGCGGTGGCGTTCATGCCCCACTCCAGCCCGCAGCCCTCGAAAGCCGAGCCAGCCGAGCCGGAGCAGGCCACCAGCCACTCCCGGTTACCCAGCACTGTCTCCCCGTTGGTGCCGATATCAATCAGTATAGACAGCGGATCCTCGTCGGCGATGCCCGTAGCCAGCAGGCCAGCCGTGATGTCGCCGCCCACGTAGCCGCTGACCGCCGGTAACAGGTACACCATGGCCGCCTCATGGATGGCCAGCCCCACCTCTCCCGCCGTGAGGACGGGGAAAATGGTGGTGCCGGGCACGTAAGGCTCCCTGCGGATGGAAGTGGGGTCCATCCCCAGGAGCAGGTGGGCCATGATGGTGTTGCCAGCGGCGACGACGGCCATGATCTCATCCGGCGTCACCCTGTGCTCTGCCGCCAGGTCAGCGATCATCTCGTTGAGGGTCTTCAGCGCCGCCTCCCGCAACTGGGCCAGGCCCTCTTTCCGCTTCTCGGCGTGGAGCATGCGGCTGGTCACGTCGGTGCCATAGGGAATCTGGCCGTTGTATTCCAGGCGTGACCCCAGGCTCACTCCCCTGCTCAGATCCAGCAGTTCCACCGACACAGTAGTGGTGCCCACGTCCACGGCCAGGCCAAAGGCCCGCCCAGTCGTATCGCCCGCTTCAACCCGAATAACGCTCAGCGCCCCGTCTCCCTCGGCGACGGTCACGGTGACCTGCCAGTCGCCCTGCCGCAGGGCCGGGCCCAACTCTCGCAGAGCGCCCAGCCCGATGTGGAAAGGACGGTTGGGAAAGCGAGGGCGCAAGGCTCGCTGCAGGCGTTCCCAATCGCTGGTCGTGTCGTTCAGCGAAGGGGCATCAACTCTCAGAGGCACTTTGCGGACCAAAGGATCGAGTTCATCAGCATCGGGGCTTAACATTGTTGATCTGTTCTCCTCAACCCCGTCTGTCATGCGCACGGTAATCCTCGATGGCGGCCTGGACGCCCTCCTCAGCCAGCACTGAGCAGTGCATCTTGATGGGCGGCAGGCCGTCCAGGGCTTCGGCCACGGTTCTGTTGGTCACCGCCAGGGCCTCCTCAATGGTCTTGCCCTTGACCAGATCGGTGACCATGGAAGAGGTGGCGATGGCGGCCCCGCAGCCGAAGGTCTTGAACCTGGCATCCACGATGTGGTTGTTCTCGATCTTGAGCAGGATCTTCATCACGTCGCCACAGATCGGATTGCCCACCGTGCCCACCCCGTTGGCGTCGGGCATATCCCCCATGTTGTGGGGGTTCATGAAGTGTTCCATCACCTTCTGGCTGTACTGCATCTCACTTCCTCCTGCGCGGCCCAGCCTCGGCAGTGAAGGGCTCTTTCGCTGAGAAGGGCGACATGGCCCGCAGCCGCTCGATGATGACCGGCAGCTCAGCCACCACGTAGTCAACGTGCTCAGTGGTGTTGTCCCGCCCCAGGCTGAAGCGGACGGATCCCTGGGCAATGGCCGGCGGCACGCCCATGGCCAGGAGCACGTGAGACGGCTCCAGAACATCCGAGGTGCAGGCCGAGCCGCTGGAGACGGCCACCCCCTTCATGTCCAGACTCAGGATGATGGACTCCCCTTCGATGTATTCGAAGCAAACGTTGAGGGTGCCGGGCAGGGCCTGCGCGGGGTGCCCGTTGCGCCGCACGCCCTCGACGCTGGCCGCGATCCCCTCCCACAGCCGTTCCCGCAAGGTCGCCTGGCGGTGGGCCTCCTCTTCCATCTCGACCAGAGCCAGTTCCACCGCCCGGCCCAGCCCCACGATAGCGGCCACGTTCTCCGTCCCTGCCCGACGGTGGCGCTCGTGGTGGCCGCCGTGCAACAGCGAGTCCAGCCGGGTGCCCTTGCGCACATACAACGCGCCCACGCCCTTGGGACCGTAGAGCTTGTGGGCCGAAAGGGAGAAGAGATCCACCCCCAGTTCGTCCACTTTGGTGGGCAGCTTGCCGAAGGTCTGCACTGCGTCGGTGTGGAAGGTCACGCCCTTCTCCTTGGCGATGCGGCCGATTTCGGGCAGAGGCTGGACGGTGCCCACCTCGTTGTTGGCGTGCATGATGCTGACCAGGATGGTGCGGTCGGTGATGGCCTTGCGCACATCGCCCGGGTCAACCATGCCGTACTCGTCCACCGGCAGGTAGGTGACTTGAAAGCCCTGCTTCTCCAGATACTGGCAGGTATGCAACACCGCGTGGTGTTCGATCTGGGTGGTGATGATTTGATCGCCTTTCTCCCGCTTGGCGTAGGCGACCCCTTTGATGGCCTGGTTGTCTGCTTCGGTGCCGCAGCCGGTGAAGACCACTTCTTCCGGCCGACAGCCCAGGGCCCCGGCCACCTTCTCCCGCGCCTCGTTGATGCCGATAGCCGCCCTGCGACCGAAGGCATGGATGCTGGATGCGTTACCGAACTCCTCTTTCAAGTAGGGCAACATGGCTTCCAGCACCTCCGCCCGCAGAGGCGTGGTGGCATTGTGATCCATATAGATCGTTTCCATGAATCCATCACCTCGATTTCAATTCTTGGAGAACGCCGCCGCTACATCCTCCGGCCGGGTCAGCAGCCCCTTCAGCAGCGGGGTCCCATCCAGTTTGGCCGCCGCCCGCCCCACCATGGCGGCGAAAATGTGAAAATCCTCTTTGGTGAAGCGCAGGGTCACGTTGCCGTAGTCCAGGTGAATGTGGCCACCCGGACAACGGCCGATTCCGGCGCCCTCCCTCCCTCGTGCCAGCACTTTCCATCCTTGCATGGTTTTCCTCCTCGGCCCTTTCAGGGGCCTCTCAATTCGCGCCGTGCTCCAAGCGGTCCCAGGATAAGCGCACCATCAATCCTGCTCCCTGAGCAATGCCCCGACCTGCTGTGCGATCTGATCCCGCACGGCCCGAAAGACGGCCAGCACCTCGTCCTCGCTACCAGTGGCTGTGGCCGGGTCGAGAAAGCCCAGGTGGACCCGCTTCCCCTGCCCCAGCCAGAGCGGGCAGTTCTCGGCTGCATCGTCGCAGACGGTCACCACCAGGTCAAAAGGAACG
>CAZGKH010000250.1:0-6237 GCA_964525665.1 uncultured Anaerolineae bacterium
TTCGCAGGGTTGCGGCTCACGGCCGACGGCTATACCCTCAAACCACGGCTGCCGGCCACCTGGCGGCGACTGGCCTTTAGATTCCAACATCACGGCTTGGAAATGCGCGTTAACCTTCCGGACGGTATTTCTCATCGAGAGGGGGTGATGGAGAAAGAATAAAAGTTGGCTTAACCGAAGGCAGCGAGAGCTGCTAAATCCTGCCAAGAAGTAAAAACAAGAAGGAGAGGAAAAAATGAAACGGAAAATGTTTTTGAGCATGCTGGTCTTGGTAGCCATGCTATTCACAGCCTGTGCACCAAAGGCCACCCCGACCCCCGTGCCAGCCACATCCACTCCCAAGCCGGCCGCACCCACGGCGACTCCCAAGCCGGCCGAGCCTACCGCAACTCCGAAGCCCAGTGTCGAGTGCATGGGTGATCTCTGTCCTGAGGATGGAGCTGAGTTGACGGTATCGGGCTGGGGCGGCGAGTCGGAGCAGAACGTGGTGCGCGATTCCATCACCCGCTTCAATGAGCACTACCCCGACATCAAGGTCAACTTCGAGCCCATCCCGGCTGACTACCAGACCAAGCTGAAGGCGGCCATGGCCGGCGGCGCAGCCCCCGACGTGTTCTACGTGGATGCCGACCTGATGACGGCCTTTGGCCGCACCGGGCAGTTGCTCCCCCTCGACGACTACATGGCCCAGGCCGGGGTCAAGCGCAGCGACTACATCGCGGCCCTGCTGTCCATGTTCACCTACCAGGGCAAGACCTTCGGCCTGCCCAAGGACTACGGCAGCCTGGGCCTGGTCTACCTGCCTGAGCTCTTCGAGCAGGCTGGCATCCCCGAACCCACCGCTGACTGGACCTACGACGACCTCAAGGCGGCCGCCCAGACCATCACCGAGAACACCGGCACCTACGGCGTATGCGTCCCGCCGGACGTGGGCCGCTGGCCTGCCCTGGTCTACGCCTGGGGCGGCGAGATGACCAACGCTGACTTCACCGAAGCGCTGTTCAACAGCCCTGAGGCCGTGGCTTCGCTGGAGTTCTGGTACGGCCTGTACGAGGACGACATCGGCGCCTGGCCCACCGACATCGGCGCTGGCTGGTGCGGCGAGGCCATCGGCAAGGAACTCACTGCCATGGCCCTGGAAGGCGGCTGGATGGTCAACTACATGAACACCGACTTCGCCGACGTCGAGTACAAGATCGTCGAGATCCCCAAGGGACCAGCCGGCGGCGGCGACCTGCTGTTCACCAACGCCTTCGGCGCCAAGGCCGACACCAAGTACCCCAACGCGGCAGCACTGTTGGTCTTCTACCTGACGGGAGAGGAGAACCAGGAAGCCATCCTCAAGACCGGCTTCGCCCTGCCCACCCAGAAGTCCCTGCTGGACCACCCCTGGTTCGCGGAGCATCCCAACGAGACGGCCATCGCCCAGGGCGGGGCCAAGTACGGGAGGGTGTTCTACTACGGCCCAGAGACCGGCGAGGTGCTGGATCGCATGGGCAAGGCCCTGGAGCGAGTGTTCCTGGGTGAGCAGTCCCCCAAGGCAGCCCTCGACCAGGCCGTCAGCGAGGTCAACGTCGAAGTGTACAAGTCGGTTGCCGCGCCTGTCCTGGAGCCTGAGGACGGAGCGGAGTTGACGGTGTCTGGCTGGGGTGGTGAGTCGGAGCAGAACGTGGTGCGCGATTCCATCGCCCGCTTCAACGAACACTATCCCGACATCAAGGTCAACTTCGAGCCCATCCCGGCCGACTACCAGACCAAGCTGAAGGCGGCCATGGCCGGCGGCGCAGCCCCCGACGTGTTCTACGTGGATGCCGACCTGATGACGGCCTTTGGCCGCACCGGGCAGTTGCTCCCCCTCGACGACTACATGGCCCAGGCCGGGGTCAAGCGCAGCGACTACATCGCGGCCCTGCTGTCCATGTTCACCTACCAGGGCAAGACCTTCGGCCTGCCCAAGGACTACGGCAGCCTGGGCCTGGTCTACCTGCCTGAGCTCTTCGAGCAGGCTGGCATCCCCGAACCCACCGCTGACTGGACCTACGACGACCTCAAGGCGGCCGCCCAGACCATCACCGAGAACACCGGCACCTACGGCGTATGCGTCCCGCCGGACGTGGGCCGCTGGCCTGCCCTGGTCTACGCCTGGGGCGGCGAGATGACCAACGCTGACTTCACCGAAGCGCTGTTCAACAGCCCTGAGGCCGTGGCTTCGCTGGAGTTCTGGTACGGCCTGTACGAGGACGACATCGGCGCCTGGCCCACCGACATCGGCGCTGGCTGGTGCGGCGAGGCCATCGGCAAGGAACTCACTGCCATGGCCCTGGAAGGCGGCTGGATGGTCAACTACATGAACACCGACTTCGCCGACGTCGAGTACAAGATCGTCGAGATCCCCAAGGGACCAGCCGGCGGCGGCGACCTGCTGTTCACCAACGCCTTCGGCGCCAAGGCCGACACCAAGTACCCCAACGCGGCAGCACTGTTGGTCTTCTACCTGACGGGAGAGGAGAACCAGGAAGCCATCCTCAAGACCGGCTTCGCCCTGCCCACCCAGAAGTCCCTGCTGGACCACCCCTGGTTCGCGGAGCATCCCAACGAGACGGCCATCGCCCAGGGCGGGGCCAAGTACGGGAGGGTGTTCTACTACGGCCCAGAGACCGGCGAGGTGCTGGATCGCATGGGCAAGGCCCTGGAGCGAGTGTTCCTGGGTGAGCAGTCCCCCAAGGCAGCCCTCGACCAAGCTGTCAACGAGATCAACACCGAAGTGTACAAATAGCTGAACACGGCAAGTGGGGTCGGACGCGCCAATGCGTCCGACCCCACTTCCGAGAGAAGTAAGCGTTCAGGCGAACGGTGGAAGGAGCCGACAAGGTGCCAGGCACTTGCGAATGGCTAACTGGTTGAGCAAGCTTGCCCGGCCTGAAGGCGTTGTTGTCCCTGAGAAGCCGATGAAAGTGCCTGGCACCTGAACGCTTACGGGAGGTGAATCTATGTCTGCAATCGAGTCTGTTTCGAAACGAGACCAGCCTCTCCTGGTAACGCTGACGACTATCTGGCACCTTCTGCTCTCGCTAGGATTGCTCGGTGGTGCAGCCTGGGTAGGCCTGGAGCGGGTCGAGGCGGTGCAGGGCACGGCTCGTTGGATTCTCGTGGCAGTGGCTGTGGTGCTGGCGGCTGTACAGCTCTACTTCCTCCCCCAGTTGTGGCGACGCCAGAGCTCCGGACGGACCATGTCACTGGCCGTGAACTACGTCGGCCTGGGCTACAGCGCCTTCTTCATGTTCCGCAATGCGACCATGACTTCGGCGCTTGGCGAGTCTGTTGAATCTGCCGAACGTCAGGCAGCTGCAGCCTCCGTGCTGCCCGTGGTGATCTTGTTCGGCTTCTTCGTCTGGGCGATGTGGAACCAGCGCACAGCCCGGGCCTTCAACGAGACCATCGCCCAGCGAGAGTCAATAACGGCGTACCTCTACATCTCGCCCTACCTGTTCCTGGCTTCGATCTTTACCGTCACCATCGTTGGCTACGCGATCTGGCTGAGCCTGCACCAATCTGCCATCTTCGACGTGCCCACCTACGTAGGACTGGCAAACTACGCCGAGGCCCTGAAAGACAAACTATTTCACCGGGCGCTGTACAACGTGTTTTGGTACGTGGTGTTCGTGGTGACTCTGCAGACCAGCTTAGCCATCCTGCTAGCTGTGATCCTTAACGCCAAGTTCCGCGGGCGCCAGTTCTTCCGCACCATGTTCTACGCGCCCAGCGTGACCTCATCCATTGTAATCTCGCTGATTTTCCTCTGGCTGTACCAGAAGACCGGCTTCCTCAACTACTTCTTCACCAAGATCGGTCTGGACAACCTGTTCCTGGCGGCAGGAATCAAAGCGCGACCCAATTGGCTCAACACCGTCACCGGGCTGGTGGAGATCTTCCTGAAGCCTTTTGTGGCGGATCCCAAGGCGCTGTCGTGGTGGCTGCGAGGGCCCAGCATTGCCTGGGTGTGCATCATGGCTATGAACATCTTCACCACAGCGCCCACCTTCATGATCATGTTCCTGGCTGCGCTGCAGGACATCCCCCCGCAACTGTACGAGGCGGCGTCCATTGACGGCGCGTCAAAGTGGCGCCAGTTCTGGAACATCACCCTTCCCTTGCTGCGACCTGTGATCCTGCTGGTGGTAGTACTGGGGACTATCGGGACTTTCCAAATATTTGACCAAGCTTTCATCATGACCGCAGGCGGACCTTTGGACACTACGCTGACACCGGTGCTGCTGATCTACCAGAAAGTGCTGGGATCACAGCGGACGGCGCGCGCCGGGTACGCCAGCGCTATGGCGTTCCTGCTGGGTGCCATCATCTTTATCTTCACTTTCATCCAGCGCCGATTCATCGAGCGCGGGACCGAGCTGTACTAGGGGGGGACAAGATGACTGTGACAAAGACGACGGCAACCACTGCGACGCGCTTCAGGGTAGAGCGCCAGTCGGCTGGGTACTACGTCAGCCTAATATTGCGCTACCTGGTCCTCTTTGGGATCGGCCTGGCGTTCGTGACACCGTTCATCCTGGCGTTCTTCGGCAGCTTCAAGACCAATCGCGAGATCCTTTCCTACCCGCCCAGGCTGTTCCCAGAGGTGTGGCACTTCGACAACTGGGCGCGGGTGTTCCAGTCAGGCAGCACGGCGTGTGAGGGCTTGTTGGGAGGTTACTGTTTCCCATACTGGCTGTGGAACAGTGTCTGGTTGGCAGTGGTTCGGGTGCTGACCAGAACCACTCTGGCTGTGTTCGCTGGCTACGCCTTCGCTCGCATGCGCTTCCCTGGCAAGGAGATCATCTTCGCCCTGATGCTGGGCACGATGATGATCCCCGGCGCCGTGACGCTGATCCCAGGTTACGTTTTAATCGTCAAGTACCTGGGTTGGGGCAACTCCTACTGGGCTCTGATCGTCCCCGGCGCCGTGGAGGTATTCGGCATCTTCCTGATGACCCAGTTCCTCAAAGCCGTGCCCATTGAACTGGAGGAGGCGGCGTTCATAGACGGTGCCAGCCGCTTCACCATCATAAAAGACGTAGTGGTGCCGCTGGCGAAGCCCGCGCTGCTGACCCTGGCTATCCTGGCCTTCCAGGCCTCATGGAACGAGTTCCTGACGCCACTGCTGTATCTCAACACGCAGCCCAAGTTCACCCTGCCGGTGGGGTTACAGTTCTTCCGTCAGCAGTTCCGCGAGGACTGGAACCTGATCCTGGTGGGATCTATGTTCAACGCTATTCCGGTGCTGATCATCTTCTTTTTCTTCCAGAGATACTTCATTGAAGGCGTCAGCTACGCCGGCTTGAAGGGATGATCGTTGCATGTCGGATGCCCTGGCCGTTTTGAAGAGCGCCTTTGCCCGCTGGTGGGCCGAGCTCATCACCCTGACCTTCCTCAACGTGGTCTGGCTGGGGTGCCAGTTGATCGTCATCCCCGGCCCGCCGGCCACGGCGACCATGTACGCCGTGGCCCGGCGCTTGGCCGAGGGCGAGCACCTCTTTGGGCACGACGTGTGGTCCGACTTCAGGGGCGTGTTCTGGCGGGCCTGGCAGTGGGGCCTGGCCAACGTGGTCGTGGTTGGCGTCGCTCTCGGGAACTTCTACGCCTACCGGGGCGTATCCGGTCCGGGCTGGGGGCTGCTGAAGCTGCTGTGGGGCGGCGTCCTGGCAGTGTGGCTACTGATCCAGGTCTTCTACTGGCCCTTTTTCTACGAGCAGGAGGACCATTCGTTCCGCACTACCCTGACCAACTCGGCCAAGATCCTGCTACTGAACCCAGGCTTTGGTCTGTTCATCAGCCTGTTCAGCCTGGCGCTGACGGTGGCCGGGGTGCTGCTTGGCATCCCGCTGGGAGTGGCGTTGATGGCCTGGCTGTCGCTGATCGGCACCTGCGCTGTGCGCGACCGGCTGGTCGCGTACCGACGGTAGCAACGGAGAAGATGATGAACCGGCGGTTGATCCTCCTGCTGCTATTGCTCCTGCTGCCTGGCTGTGTTACGCCCTCGCCAACGGCTACGCTCGTCACCCCATCCCCTTCTCCAACTTCTGCTCCCACGGAGGAATCCATGCCCACTCCCGCAGAGACAGCCGACCTCTGGGCCGATGTGCCACATACCTCTCTTGGTCCCCGGTACCGGCGGCATGCGGCAGGCGCTGCCCCTCAGCCGGACATCCGCGCCCGTCTCCCGTGTCCGCCGCTCTCGGC
>CAZGKH010000251.1:0-6200 GCA_964525665.1 uncultured Anaerolineae bacterium
ACTGGCGTGCGGCAAAACCTCGGAGGTCTTACCCCTCGAATCCATGTTGACCCTTCTCTTCTAGGATATAACGAGGAGACAATAATAATGATGACTACGTTTAGCCCTGAGATACTCAAGAGTGGTAAAACAAAAGAACGACGAGAGCGGGCCTTGGCCGTCCTGTCGGCAGCCCTGGAAGCAGTAGACCCTATCAATGCCATCAAACGCCAGGTGTCGCTCTCAGGTGAAACCCTGCGCATCGGCCAGCGGACCTACGACCTGGGTCGCTACCGCAACATCTACGTCATCGGAGGGGGCAAGGCTGGCGGTTCCATGGCTCAGGCTATCGAAGGGATCTTAGGCCAGCGCGTGACGGCCGGCCTGGTCAACGTCAAGTATGGCTACGGAGCGGAGACCGCCATCATCCGCCTCAACGAGGCCGGCCACCCCATCCCCGATGCCGCCGGGATGGCCGGCACGAAGCAGATGACGGAACTGGCCCGTCAAGCCACAGACGAGGACCTGGTTATCTGCCTCATCTCTGGCGGGGGGTCGGCGCTGATGACCCTGCCCGTGGAGGGAATCACCCTGGCGGACATAAAATCGCTGACCGACGCCTTCCTGCGCTGCGGGGCCACCATTAATGAGATCAACACTGTGCGCAAGCACCTCTCTCAGATCAAGGGTGGCAACCTGGCTCGCCTGGCCTACCCTGCCGAGATCGTCTCCCTCATCCTCTCCGACGTGGTGGGGAATCCACTGGACGTCATCGCCTCTGGCCCAACGGTCCCCGACACCACCACCTTTGCCGACGCCTACGGCGTCATCGAGAAGTACGGCCTGCTCGAAGAGCTTCCCAGGCCCATAGTCAAGCGCCTGCAGCAGGGCAAGGAGGGGCTCGTTGCGGAAACACCCAAAGAGGGTGATGGGAGTTTCGCCCGAACTCACAACCTGATCATCGCCAGCAACGAGGTTGCCGCTGAAGCGGCCACTACTAGAGCTGAGGAGCTAGGGTTCCACACCTTGCTGCTTTCCACCTTTGTTGAGGGCGAGGCCAGGGAAGTAGCCAAGGTCTTCGCCGCCATCGCCAAGGAGATCGTCAATTCGGGTCGCCCCCTGCCCCGGCCAGCCTGCGTGGTGGCTGGCGGGGAGACGACTGTTACCATCAGGGGCAACGGCCTGGGAGGGCGTAACCAGGAGATGGCTCTCAGCGCGGCTCTGGAGATCGCCGGCCTGGAGGAGGTGATGATCATCCCCCTGGCCAGCGACGGCACCGATGGGCCTACCGACGCGGCCGGCGCTATCGCCGACGGATCCACCCTGCGGCGAGCCCAGCAGGCGGGCCTGTCGGCCATCCAGTACCTGGCTGACAACGACTCCTACCACTTCTTCCAACAGTTGGGCGACCTGCTCATCACCGGGCCGACTAACACCAATGTGAATGATCTGACGTTTACTTTTGTGTTCTAGAAAATTAAGACCTCGGAGGTTTCCGTCAGTGCCTATGCTGGCCAAAGCACCTTGACTATCTGGTTGGTTTGCTGACGAAATCGCGTCTGAAAACCTCCGAGGTCTGGATCGGGTATCGAAGATGACAACAATTGCACACATTCTGGACAAGACGGGTTCAAAAACCTGGTTTCTGACTGGCGTCGCCCTGGCCCTGATTGGCTATTGGGGACCCTGGGTAGATCACAAGACGGCCGCTCTGGTGCTGAGCGGGCTGGACATGGCGGAGTTCGTCAAGTTCCTGCCGGGGGTGAGGGCCGGTACTGAGCCTATGATCCGCGAGCTTTTCTACCTGCCCCCCCTGGCTGCGGCCCTCTGTCTGGCTCTGCTGGGTAGCAATCGGGCGTGGCGCTATCCCCTATGGGCCAGGACGATCATGGTGGTGGTCGCCATCGCGCTGGCGGTTGTCGTCCTGCCCCCCTACCCATTCGTCCTCCAGGCTCTAGGGTCAGACGAATTCCGTCGGCAATTTCTGATGGCGACAGGTTGTTTAGCCGTCATCGGAGGGATGCTGCTCTATCGCCGCCTGTCGAAGACAATAGTGGCCGGCCTGCTGATCGCCATCTCCCTCTTGGGAGCAATTCCCCCGGTATGGCAATTCCTCTCCATCCGCAGCGCGCTGGATAGCGTTTACGGCCAGCCCATCCACATCGGCTGGGGGCTGTGGCTGATGGCCGTGGGGTTCCTGGCGGTAGCAGGGGCAGGAGCGAGAATGCTCGTAGGTGAGATTGCTCTCAGATTATACCCACCTGAAGCTTGACCGTGATCTCATATCGTGATAGAATAGCAAGCAAATGGTTATGGAGGCAGAACAATGGACAACGAAACCAAAAACACTCACGGAGGTGAAGAAGTGGAAGAGCAGGAGAGGAACGACATGGAGGACGTTGCCGCTGCGGCGGTGAACATCACCCAGGGGGGAGTCAGCAATGTGCAGGGAACCAACGTCACCCTGCGCCAGGCGGGAGCACAATCCATCACCGCCGACAACCTGGTTATCCGCCAGGGAGGGGTGGTGCAGGCCCGGACGGATCACTTGGAGATGCTTGGAGGAGGCATCGTCTTGGCCCAAACGCAGACGGCCAACCTCACCGCAGCTCAGACGGGCGCTGTTATCTCTGAAGGCGATGTGACGATGGAACTGTCAGGATCACAACTGCTGATGGCGCGAGGCGAGGTGACGATGGATCAGAGCGGGGCGGTAGCGATGTTCGCCCGTAACGTGAGAGCCGAGAACAGTGGCGTGGTGTTTTTGCTGGCCAGAGATGTGGAAGGAACCGTCAACACCGCCTTTGGCCCGCGCGAGTCGGCCATCTTTGGCGCAGTAGCGGGGGCGGTGGCCGGGCTGGTGATGCTGTTGGCCAAGCTGTCGCGGCGGAAGTAGGTGACTGTTCAAGACCACCAATCTGACCGAGGCTCTTGGCTGAGCCGTCGGACTGAGCTTGTCGAGACCCTGGTGAAGTCTCTGCCAGGAGCCTCGCCTTAGATGCGAAGCAGACAGGTATTGACAAATCCCGCCCATTGGGTTATACTACCAGCGGAAAGGAGGGTATAACAAATGGCTAGCATAAAAACCGCAATCTCTTTGCAGCAATCTCTCTTTGAGCAAATTGATGCCCTGGCCCAGGAATTGCAGATCTCCCGAAGCCGCTTGTTTGCATTAGCAGCCGAGGCATTCATCCAAAGTTACCAGAATCACAAACTGCTTAAAGCCATCAACGACGCCTATGATGATTTGCCGGACCCAGAAGAGCAATCCCTTCGTCACAAGATGCGTCAACGGCACAGGCAAATGGTGGAGGGGCAATGGTGATCAACCAGGGAGATGTGTTTTGGGTTGATTTGGGTGAGCCATCGGGGTCGGAACCAGGCTATCGTCATCCTCATGTTGTCATCCAAAACGATGTCTTCAATCGCAGCCGGCTCAACACGGTAGTGATCTGTGCGCTTACCACCAATCTCAAACGAGCCCAGGCTCCAGGAAACGTTCTGCTGGAAAAAGGTGAGGCAAACTTGCCTAAGCAGAGCGTGGTGAATATCTCTCAGTTGTTTACCGTGGACAAAGGAGACCTGGCTGAAAGGATAGGCGCGCTTTCTCGTAGGCGCGTTCTCCAAATCCTTGACGGCATTCTGCTACTCATGGAACCGCGTGATATTGACGAGTAGAGGAGGATACGAACCATGGACGCTCTCTTGCAGTGGGGCATGGATCTGATCGTCGCCATCCAACAGATTCACGGGCCCGCGTTGGACAGCATCTTTCGCGTCATTACCTTGATGGGAGAAGAGGAGTTCTACCTGCTTCTCCTGCCGCTGCTCTTCTGGTGTGTGGACGTTGCAATGGGCGCGCGCCTTGCCATCGTCTTCCTGCTCTCGACCTATCTCAATACCGATCTGAAGGATCTGTTTCAACAGCCGCGCCCCTTTGACCTTGACCCCAGTGTGCAGCTTTTCTCCGCCGAAGGGTATGGGCTGCCAAGTGGCCACTCCCAGTCGACCGTTGTCCTGTGGGGTGCTATTGCCGCCTGGGTACGCAAGACCTGGTTCTGGGTAGTGGCCGTCACGCTGATGGTGCTGATCGGCTTCTCACGCATCTACCTCGGCGTACACTTTCCCACAGATGTGTTGGCTGGTTGGATAATCGGAGTCACTCTACTAGGCATCTACTTACTTGTGCAACCTGGAGTCGAGAAGAGGTTGGCGGAACTGAGCCTGAGCGCGCAGATAGCGCTATCAATGGCTGTGCCCGTCGTGCTGCTTGTGATCCATCCTGTCAAGGACACCACCACTACAACGGCAGTACTGGCTGGTATGGGAGTAGGGTTGGCGTTGATGCACCGCTATGTCTCCTTCAGCGCTCGCGGGCCATGGGGACAGAGAGCCGCGCGTTTCATCATTGGCGGCGTGGTCGTCCTCGCTCTCTACCTGGGTCTCAAGATAGTGTTTCCCGGCGAGGGGTCGGCGCTCTATGTGCCCTTCCGCTTCCTGCGCTTCTGGCTCATCGGCCTGTGGGTCAGCTTGGGCGCGCCGTGGCTGTTTCGGCGGCTGCATCTGGCGCCGGATGCTGAGACGCGGGCCTGAGACCTCGCGTGGGTCTCTCACGAGCTAGGCCAGGAGCTATCACTGCACAGCCTGGAACATTCGAGCATTCGACTGAGCCTTCGGGCTGCGGTTCTCTGGCCGGGGGCCCACATCGAAGCCACTCCCTGTTTTGCGCCATTGCTGTACGGCGTTTTAGGCAGAAAAATCACGGCATGATCAATGTAGTCGGCGTGTCAACATCGGCTGCACGGGAGGCTTTTGAATGACCGACCGAACGGTTGAGTACGTGACAAAAACGACGCCCGATCTTGGGCGAGAGCAAATCGAGCGACTGAAGCAGATCTTCCCAGAGTGCGTCTCCGAGGGCCAGGTAGATTTTGACCTGCTGCGGGCCACCCTGGGCGAGGCGGACGCGCTGGCCGGCGAGAACGCTTACTCCTTCACCTGGGCCGGCAAGCAAGATGCCTTCCGCGCCATCCAGACCCCCAGCGCAGCCAGCCTGGCCCCCGCACCCGAAGAATCGGTGAACTGGGAGACCACGCAGCATCTCTTTATTGAGGGCGAGAACCTGGAAGTGCTCAAACTGCTCTATAAATCCTACTATGGCCGCGTCAAGATGATCTACATTGACCCGCCCTACAACACCGGCCACGACTTTATCTACCGCGACGACTACCGCCAGCCCCGCCGCGCCTACCTGGAAAAGACTGGCCAGATAGACGCCGAAGGCAACGTGCTGACCAGCAACCCGGAGACCAGCGGCCGCTACCACTCCGACTGGCTGAACATGATGTACCCCCGCCTCTTCCTGGCCCGACAACTACTGCGGGAGGATGGGGTGATTTTCGTGAGCATTGACGACAACGAGGTGTGTAACCTGCGGTTGTTGATGAACGAGATCTTGGGGGAGGAGAATTTCTTAATAGCCTTCATTTGGCATCGACGTCAGATGCCGGACAGCCGTAACATTGATCGTGCGTCGACAGACCATGAGTACATTTTGTGCTATCGTAGGCCAGGGGCAATTCTGACCGGGAAAGACGTTGATCTGAGTAAGTATCAGAATCCAGACAACGATCCCCGAGGGACTTGGTTTAGTGCTGATATTACCGGCCTAGCCAACAAAGAAAGGCGTCCCAATCTTCATTACAATGTTGTTGATCCTAACACCGGCAATGTGTATCCACCATCCCCAACCCGCGGCTGGTCTGTTTCCAAGGAGACGTTTAATAGGCTTATTGAAGAAGACCGTGTCCTATGGCCTTCACAACCCACAGGTAGACCAAGACGTAAGAAGTTCCTGTCGGAGATCAATGATCGCAAAACAAGTTTCTCTTCCATTCTTGATGTTGGCTTCACTGCCGAAGGGACACGCACGATTCAATATCTTTTTGGGGAGAAGATCATCCAGTTTCCTAAGCCCGTGAGTTTGATGAGAACGCTAGTAGAACAAGGGACTTCCGATGACGATATTGTTCTCGACTTCTTCGCAGGATCGTGTACCACAGCTCAATCTGTCCTAGAAACGAATCGCGAAGACGGCAAGAATCGGCATTTCATAGTTGTACAGATTGCGGAGCCTGTAGACAATCCCGAGTTCTCTACGATCTCTGACATCGGCAAAGAGCGCATCCGGCGCGTCATCGCCCAGATGCAGGCGGAGCGCG
>CAZGKH010000252.1:0-6193 GCA_964525665.1 uncultured Anaerolineae bacterium
GCTGCCAGCGCCCGCTTCGCTCTCCACAGAAACCCACCCGCCGTGGGCCTGAACGACACTCTGCACGATGGCCAGCCCCAGGCCGCTGCCTTCGGCGCGGCCGTTCTTGCCCCGATAGAACCGTTCAAAAATGTGAGGCAGATCTGCCGGGTCAATGCCGGCGCCGGTATCCCGCACCCACAGCCTCACAGCATCCCCCCTTTGCTCCGCACCGATTTCCACCTGCCCGCCGGACGGCGTGAACTTGAGGGCGTTATCCAGGAGATTGGACAACGCCAGCTCGATCCGCGCCCGATCACAACGGAGCTCCAGAGAGGGAAGCGGCGCCTGGATTGAAAAGGTGACTCCCTTCTCCTGCGCCAAGGCTTTGAAAGCAGAGGCGGCAGACTCGATCAGTTCACCCACATCGTGGTTTGCCAGATCCAATGCGACCAGTCCCGCGTCGAGCCGCGACAGATCGAGCAGGTTGCGAGTGATCCACTCCAAGCGGTCGAGTTGAACCTGACTCTCGGCCAGAAACTCAGCGCGGGCAACTGGATCGTCGGCCGCCGCGCCCTGCAACAATTCGTTGAAGCTCTTGAGGGCGGTGATGGGGGTGCGCAATTCGTGGGAGGCATCGGCGATGAAACGGCGCAGGGCATCACGCTCAGCGGCCAGCTCTGCGAAGCTGGCTTCCAATCGCTCGGCCATGAGGTTGAACTGACCGGCCAACTGCCCGATTTCGTCCTTAGCGCGCAGCGGAGCGCGGATGGACAGATCGCCGCTGCTCATCTGCCCGGCCACCGCCGTCAATTGGCGCAGCGGGGCCGACAGTCCTCGGCTCACCAACAGGCCAACCACCACCGCCATGAACGTCGCCCCGCCCGCAGCGAGCAGAAAGGCGTCGCGGGTGGTCCTCAACGCCTCCGTACCAAAGTCAGGCCCACCGCTGATCTCCACGTAGCCCAAGGGAGCGTCAGTCTCGCCGATGGCTACCGTGATCACACGATCCGACCGGGGGGTTTCCTGCTGATCCGAAGCTAGCTCCTCAAAAAACTGCTCTGGCTCCCGAATCACCTCGATTTCGAACCCCCTGCCCCACACGCCATCCCGCCAGCGCACGACGGTGAGCGGCGTATCGAGAGGGAGTTGGAGTTGCTCCAAAACCGCCAGGTACTCCTCCCGGGAAAACGATTGTGTCCACTGCGTGCTGTGAGGCAGGGTCATGATGAGAGGCTGAGAAGGCAATCCTGGCACTTCAATCATCAACTCATGCGGCAGCAGAACCCCCATGAGCGATTCCCCCTCGATACTGGACGACGAGTCCGCCAGTATCTGGCGGCGATCATCGAGGATTCTGACCCGTGCATTGCCCAGGAAAGCAGAGGTCTGGGCCAGCTCATTCAATTCACGCTGACGGGCCATCGGCCACATCAGGGGCATGGCCTGACGCGCCACGGCCTCGGCGTTGGCAGTGAGCTGCTCTACCTCTTGCTGGCCAACATATCGTTTGACCAGCGACAAAGATAGCACGCCAACCACGCCCACCGTCAGCAGCGTCAGAAACACATAGCTGAGTACCAACCGCCATCGGATTGAGCGAAACAAAGTGCCCCCCTCACTTTTGCAGCATCAGTAGACCCGCTCAGCCTGGATCGCCAGATCCAAGCCAAAGGCGGGGAAGGCAACCGCAGGTTGCACGCAATCCTCTCAGAGCGATTCTGGATTCATTGAAGACGCAGTTGGCGGGCGCGCAGCAGTGCCGCACGCCCGCCAGGCACGAACTCAACGACGCTAGAGGCTGTCTCCAAGCGGCCCAGGCTCTCCCTTATGCTCATACGGCGGCCACTGGAATCTGAAACGCTCCGGCAATTCATCCAGGTTGAAGGGTAACTTGTCAAACGGCAGCTCGAAATCGAAGTCGAAGTCATGGGGCCGTTCATCGCCCTCGAAACGATGACGCTCGAGTCTGAAGAATCCGCCGATTGATACGCCCAGATAGGCCTTTCCCTCTTCGTCGGGGTGTTCGGCCAACGCGATCTCGATTTCACGCTCTTCCTCACTGTCGCGCTGGTAGACCGTCAACGTGATCGTGTCGCCGGGCTCGCGTTCAGCGATGGCATCGGACAGCGCTTGCGGATCTTCGACCGGTTCACCGTCAATGGCGGTGATCACATCGCCCTCCGCTAAGCCAGCGGCGGAGGCAGGGCTGTCTTCAAAGACGCTCTGGACAACCGCGCCCTGCTTGACTTCGCCTTCTGGGAGAGCAAAGGGCAACTTCTCAAACTCCTCCAAGGGTGGATGCTCACCCCAAGGTATGTCGAAGTGCGGGATAGTCCCATATCGCACACCCAGGTAGGCCGTGCCCTCCTTGTCCGGATGCTCGCCCAGCTCGACCGTCACCTCAAAAGGCTCTTCACCAGGCCGCTCGATCTCCAGTGTCACGGTGTCGCCCGGCTCGTACCCAGCAATGAGGTCCGCCAGGTTGTTTTCGGCGTTGAGTTCCTGCCCACCAACAGCCACGATCACATCGCCTTCCTGCAGACCAGCCTCCTCGGCCGGGCTGGCGGGCATGACTTCGACGATGACCGCCCCAGGCCCGTCAACGCGCACGTCCACGTCTATCTCTTTCTGCAAGCCGCCACAGGGAAGCAGGCCCAAATAGGACCCGCCATCGCGGTCGCCCAGGGTGGCTGTAAGGGTACGCAAGTCGTCGCCGTGCAGCATCGTCAGTTCAACCTCACCGCCAGGCTCCAACTCATCGAGATAACGCATCAGATCGCCCAGATCCTCCAGGGCCTCGCCGTCCATCTCGAGCAGGATGTCGCCCCGCACCACGCCCGCCTCGGCCGCTGGGCCATTGGGCTCGACGGAAGCGATGACGATGCCATAGCCCGGATCGGCCTCTTGCGCGCTGACCGCAGGAAGCACATCGCCAAGCTGCGTCAGCGCATAAACGATGCCGCCCCCCACTATAGCGCCCACAAACAGTACCAGGGAAAACCCAGCCAGCAGAGCCAACGCCTTCAGAATACGATTGTTCATTGTCAACTTCCTCCTTCTTCTCGTGATTGGTTTACAAGCCTATCATACCAGAAGATGGTTGCGCAGCGTTTATGGTTCTGTTAAGGTTTCGCAACATTCGACCGAATCACGGCGCAAACTTGTACCCAATCCCTCGCACCGTCACCAGCCAGCGCGGGTTGGAGGCGTCGTCCTCCAGCTTCTCGCGCAGGTGCCGCATGTGGACGTCTACCGTGCGCTCGCTGCCGACACTGCTATCGTAGCCCCACACCGCTTCGATCAATGCGCCTCGGCTGAAAGGCCGGTCGGGATTGGCCACCAGATAGCGCAACAGCCGGAACTCGGTGGGCGTCAGGTCAACCAGGCGCCCCTGGCGGTGGACCTGCAACCGCTTCAGGTCCACTTCCACCTCGCCGAAAGTCAAGCACTCCTCTCCTGAGACGGCGGCCAAATCGCCATAGGCCCGACGCAGCAACGCCCGAATCCGCGAGATCAGCTCGCGCAGGCTGAAGGGCTTGACGACGTAATCGTCCGCGCCCAGCTCGAGGCCCAACACCTTGTCCACTTCCTCGTCTCGGGCAGTGAGCATCAGAATGGGCTGGCGTTTCCCTTCGGCCCGCAGTTGACGGCAGACGTCGAACCCGCTGATATCCGGCAGCCGGATATCGAGCAGGATGAGGTGCGGATTCTGGCTGCGCGCCAACTCCAGAGCCCGCTGGCCCGTCTCAGCCCAAAGCACTGTGAACCCTTCGCTGGTCAGACCATACTCCAGGCCCCTGGCCACGGCGCGTTCGTCTTCAACGATTAGGATTCGTTCTCTAGTCACCGATCCGTTCTCACCAAGTTGCCAGGCACTTTCGAAAGCTCCACCTGTCGCAGCGCTAGGACAACTTGGAAAGCGCTTCTACGTGCGGAGTCGTCAGTGAAAGTGCCTGGCGCCTAACCGCTCAAGCTACGAAGAGTAAAACTGGCGCAGGTAGGCGATGCCCCGTTTAGCCGACGTATCGGCATCGGGCAGGGGCATGAACTCGCCGGAGACGTAGCCCTGGTAGCCAGTGGCGAAGAGGGTGTCCAGGATGGACTCGAAATCCAGATGGCCCGCGCCGGGATACCAGCGGTTGGAGTCGGCCACGTGAAAGTGGAAGATGCGGTCGCCACAGGCGCGGATGCTGTCCTCGATCACCGGCTCCTCAATGTTCGTATGGAAGGTGTCGAGCAGCAGGCCGAAGTTGTCGGCGCCCACGGCCTCAATGAGCGCCAGCCCCTGTTCGACGTTGTTGATGAGGGTCGTCTCGTAGCGGTTGATGGGCTCCAGCGCCAAGGGCACGCCGTGGGGCGCAGCCGCCTCCGAACAGCGTTGCAGCGCCTCGACGATCCAGGCGTATGCCTGGTCGTGGCTGACGCCGGGTTTCACGACCCCGCGCAGCAAACCGATGATGATTGCCGCACCACTGCGGGCGGCGAAGGGCACGTGGTCGCGCACCCGCTGGATGGCCGCCGCCCTCACGTCCGAGTCGGGGTCGGTGAAGGACAATCCCTCCTCGCCCCAGGCCTGGCCAGTGCCAACGGCCGGCACCTCCAGGCCATGAGCCGACACAACGCGCAGTAGTTCATCGGCATCCACCAGCTTGGGATCGCGAATGGCAAGCTCCACGCCATCGTAGCCCCAGCCGGCGATCTTAGCCACGTTGGCCTCAAAGTCGCCCTTAAAGGCCACAGCCTCGAACTGAGCGGCGTGGGTAGAAAGAACTATAGAGAGCTTCATATCAACTATCTTTCTTCAGGTAAGCCGCAGGCGACCGCAACACAGCCAGGGCACGCAGTTCTTCCAGCAGAAGTCAACATCATAAGTGACATAGCGCGCACCCTGTAGAACAGCAGCAAACCCACCGACGATCACGTATTTCACACCTTGCGTGTTCAAAGCAGTGATGAGTGTCTCAGGATTCACGTGGGTTCCTCTCGCCTGGCATCTTTGGCCCACTCTAGCCAGGCCCAGGCTTTCAAGAATTGGTCGAGTCGCACGTCGGGAGAGAGCTCCAGGTTGCGCTTCAGACCAGCTAGATCAACACCTGCCCGTTCAGCTTCAGCCAACACCTGGTCTGGGTCGTTGAAGTCTACCCTCATTCCTCATTCCTCGTTACTCATCACACCAAGGTATTCTGTCCGATGGCCGGCAGCCCGTAGACCGGCTTCCAGCCCTCGCTCAACGGCTCGCGCAGGTAGGGCTCCATCTCCTCGGCCGTGCGCAGGGTGACCTCCTCCACGGGCGGCACCGTGCCCGGCGGGAAGGCTTCCAGGATGTGATCGATGAGCAGGGTCAGGTAGCGCAGGATCGCCGCCAGCGGGCGCCTGGCTTTCCACGCCTCGGCATCCGCGGCGTTGCCCACGACACCCTCGGGCGTGGCCACGATCTCAATGGCGAAGTGGCCCTCGCCTTCGGACCAGCGGCTGGGTCGGCCATAGGGGTCCACCGACGTGTCGAAGTGTCCGTCGGGCAGGTAGGCCTTGCCCTTCGTGTTGACGGCGTAGTCCATGTCCACCATGTCGGGGAAGAGGTAGAGCCCCAGCGACGTCTCGGCCTCTTCGGCATGGACAAAGTTGGTGCCCCAGGCACCGCCTCGCTCCGTGGTGTAGAAGAACTCGCGCACCGCGCGGTGCCAGTCAATCACGCGGAAGATACCCGGCAGTTGGTAGCGCTTGGTGAACTGTTGTACGGCCGATACCAGCATCCACAGGTGGCCGTGGTTGTTGATGATGATCTGCTTGCGGAAGCCGTCGTTCCACAGCCCCAGCATCACGTCCATCATCAGCTCCCGCACCACGTTCTCGCGGACGACCACGGTGCCCGGCATGCCCAGGTGATGGTAGGGGTGAGCGCCGTACATGAGCGGCGGCAGGGCCAGGTTGACGGGCGCGCCTCGCTTGGCCGTGTAGCGCCGCACGCCCTCCACGATCTGGCTGACGTACAGCGTATCCGACGCGCTGGCCAGATGCCGCCCGTGGAGCTCCGTACACCCCACAGGGATGAGAACGACGTCGTTCTTACGCCGATTCTCCTCCACCTGCCAGCGCACGGTGGTCTGAATGTACGAACCAGGCTTCCCCCACTCGACCGGCGAGGGGACGACGTATTCGGCCAGGATGGCGTCAATTCCCTCGTCGCTGGCATCCCATACCTCTTTCTTCA
>CAZGKH010000253.1:0-1202 GCA_964525665.1 uncultured Anaerolineae bacterium
GCCCGGCTGCGGATGGAGTTGCGTCGCACGTAGAAGCTTTCCCGGCCGGTCTGGAAGGCGGGGTTGATGACCTGCCAAGCGCCGCTGGCGTCCTGGTAGTGGAGCGGCTCCGCGCCAATGACCGTTGCATAGCGGCCCTCGCCGACCTCGAAAGTGGCGCTGTTGGGCGTACGCCAATCTACCCGCTCAGTGAGGTCGGTTACGTCTGCGGGCAACGATCGGACATCCACGCCCGTGGTCAGGGGGCGCTCGTCCATGGCCTCGCCAGCTTCGGCGCGGAACTCGGCTGAGGTGACGAGTTCGCTGGCAGGCAGCGGGGACAACGTGCTGGCTGGGGCAGTCGGCGTGGCTGCGGCGGGTAGAGTAACCACCAAGACAACGGCGAGCAACCCGCTGGCCACCAAAAGATTCATGCGCTTTATCATTATTAACCTCCATTTCTATTTCTATGAGCTACCCGGATCGACCCAGTATCGCCGAGCAGCCAGAATGGCACCTGTGGTACGGTGCCTTCGACAACGTCCTTCAAGGCGACGGGGGTTTCGGGCTGAGTACCTAAATGCAGGCCACCCTTTCACCTGGAATCACAGGAATGACATGAGCGCCGATTGGACGCACGGCGATAGTCGTGTCGCAGGCAACGCATTTTGGGCGGCCCAGCAGGCCGCATGTCCTGCCTCGGCGCGCTTCAAAGCTGATGCCGTCCACGAGCGGAGCCGAAGGGCAGTGTCAGGTTTGGGGTTGAGTAGTGGGTTGCCGTGCTACCGGCTGGCGGGGTGAGACCTTGTGCCACGGTGCACTCTGATCATAACCACCTAGCCGTCTCGGCCACAGGGCTTCAAGGCGGTTTGGTTCAATTCCTGGGCCATCGCCGGGGAAGATCGCTGGTCGTGTTTTTCATGGCTGGAGTTGTGACTTTAGAGCATGGTTGGAGCGCTTCCTACGCCGCCATCGCATAGATACTCCGCCCTGCTCCCCAGTAGTTGTCGTAGACGTGCTGGTAGATTTGGGCGCTTTTCCTATGGCACATCTTGTCGGTGTAGCGTTCGGGAAGTCGCCAGATCATGTCTTTGATAACGATCCGCACTGCCGCACGGGATTGCTGGCGCTTCCGCCAGTCGAGCACCAGCTTCTCTCGCTTGAGAGTGTCCAGGAGCTCGCGGGCGATGCGCTTGACCTCGAGCTTTTCCTTTTCGGTCAGG
>CAZGKH010000253.1:1302-6147 GCA_964525665.1 uncultured Anaerolineae bacterium
GGGCGAACGCAATCAGCTCGTCAAAGAAATCCTCGACGTTGCGGGAACCAGCGTTGTACTCATCAATCATCCTCTGGAACTCTTCCAAGTAGTTCATCCGGCTCCGGTTCAGCCTCACCATGCGCCGCAACTTGGCGTTGATGGTGCTCCGCAACTTCTCGGCCTCGGTGCGCTTGCGCCCCTGCTCAAACTGTTGCTTGAGGGCTTCGAAGTCTATCTGGCTCAGGTCGTACAAGACCCCTGGTTCGCGGATGACGTAGCCCCTGGCGGAGACCGACTCATCCAGCAACTCCCCGACCTCCCCCATCACCTCGGATATGTCAGCCTGGGGCGTCAGCGCGCGGATCTTTTCTGCAAGTACCATGAAGACCTTTCGCTTCGGACTGAATTCCCCAGCCCGCGTGTCAGGCAGGATGGCCTTGAAGAGACGGTCCACGTTGGCGGCCAGGGCCAGGTACTTGGTCTTGAGATCGTCGTTGACGATGATCTCCTCGACGGCGTCATCCATCAAGGCGACGCGCCCGTAGCCCTCGCTGCCCAATATCGGCTCGATGTCCACACCGCGCTCGGCGCAAAATACCTCCGCTTCAGTAATAGCCTCGCTCAGCCGCTCGACCAGGGCGTCCTTGTCCTTGACCGGCTCCTCTCCCGGCTGAATCTCTCCGTCCGGGCCGGTGCCGTAGATGGCCAGCGCCCGCTGTAGGTCGCGGAAGATGCCGACGTAGTCCACGATCAGGCCGTTGACTTTCTCCCCGAAGACGCGGTTGGCCCGGGCGATGGTTTGCATCAGGGTGTGGTTGCGCATCGGCCGGTCGAGGTAGATGGTGGAGCAGGGATGTACGTCGAAGCCCGTCCGCCACATGGCGCAGACAAAGACCAACCGGAATGGATCGGCGGGATCCTTGAACTTCTCATCCAGGTTCTCGGCCATCATCCGCCTGCGGTGCGGCACGATGTCCAGGCCCTTCTCCCTGAATTTCTTGACTTCCCCCTGTTCCTGGGAGATGACGACGGCCATGTCGGTCTCTTCCATAAAGGCAATCTTGGCTTCCAAGGCAGCTTGCTCCTCCAACGACGCAGTAGTGAGCTGGACCTGCAAGTCCTCAAGGGCACGCCGCCAGTATTTCTGAACCTTGTCGTACATCCGCACGGTGGTGAGCTTGTCAATGGAGACGACCATGGCCTTGCCCAGGTAGCCCCGGTTGATAAAGTGCTGTACAATATCCTCAGCGACCTTTTCCAGGCGGTCGTCGCGGGCGATGAGGTGGTACTCGCGGGCGAACTCGCGCGCCAGCAGCGCCTCCTGAGCGTCGTCTAGCTCTGCCTCCTCCAGCACGCGCTGCATATCCTCATTTAGCTGCTCGTTGGTGAGTTGCACTTCAGGGATGCGGTTCTCGTAGTAGAGGGGGACGGTGGCTTTGTCTTCGTTGGATTGCTTGTAGCTGTAGACGCTGACGTACTCGCCAAAGACCTGCCGCGTCCTCTCCTCGGCAACGATGAGAGGTGTGGCGGTGAAGGCGATGAAGGCGGCGTTGGGCAGGGCGTGTCGCATGTTCATGGCCAGGATGTCGTACTGGCTGCGGTGCGCCTCGTCGGTCATGACGATGATGTCGGAGCGGTCCGAAAGCCTGGGGTAGCGCTCACCGCCTCGGGTGTGGAACTTGTGGATGATGGTGAAGACGTAGCGGTGATCCTCTCGTAGCAGTTGTTTGAGGTGCGCACCGCTCTGCGCCCGGACGCGCTTCTCCGCCTCGGTGACGACCCCGCAGCGGGCAAACCTCTTGTAGATCTGGTCGTCCAGATCAAGGCGGTCGGTGATGACGACGAAGGTCCAGTTACCAGGCAGCTTGCGCAGAATCTTCTGGGAGAAGAAGATCATCGAGAAGCTCTTGCCACTGCCCTGGGTGTGCCAGAAGACGCCCAACCGGCCCTGGTTGTCCTCGATCTGACGCACCTTTTCGAGGGCACTTTCGACGCCCAGGTACTGGTGATTCTTGGCCACGATCTTGATGAGACCACCACGCACTCCCTGAAAAAGGACGAAGTTCTCAGCAATGTCCAGGAAGCGACCCGGTGCGCAAGAGCCTCGGATCAGGGTCTCCAGGGAGATGATGCCTTCCTCGCCCTCGCTGTTGATCTTCTTCCATGGGCTGAAGTGCTCCCATTCGGAGGTGATGGTACCGATGCAGCCGTCGCTGCCGTTGGAGAGGATGATGAAGGCGTTGCACCAGAGGAGGTGGGGGATGGTGTCTTTGTAATCGCGGAGGTTTTTGCGATAGGCGTCTTTGAGACGCTTGTGGTGAGCCTTTAGCTCCCCGAAGAGGAGTGGCAGGCCGTTGACGAAGCCCACCAGGTCGGCGCGGCGGGTGTAGATGTCGCCGGTGACCCAGAACTGTTGAGCCATCAGAAAGTCGTTGTTGACGGGGTTGGCCCAATCAATAACTGTGGCCCGCTCAACTTGCTCCTCGCCGTCCGCGTCCCGGTAGGTAACCGGGATGCCGTCCTTGAGCAGCGTGTAGATCTCCCGGTTGGCCTGGGCCAGCGTCATCGCGCTGCGGTCGCGGGTGAGTTCTGCGATGGCCTGATGGAGGGCTTCTGGGGGCAGGTCGGGGTTGAGCCTGTCGAGGGCGGCCTCCAGGCGCGAGCGCAGGATGACCTCGTTGCGAGTCGCCCGGCCCAGGTACGGGCCTGTCCCGGCGGACGGTGCTTCGCCATAGACTTCGTGATAGCCGTTGACCGTCTCCCAGCCCAACTCGGCGAAGAGGGCCAGCGTCGCGTTTTCCAATACTTCTTCGGCGTCAGGGTTCACGTAGCTCATCCGTTCAGTTCTCCGACTTCGACTTGCAGGCCACGATGGTTCAGAGCACAAAGATACCGACTATTCTGAGACATCTACAACCCTTAGCAAATTAGGTATTGACAAAGACAGCTTTATCTGATATAATTTAGTTGCCTCATCTACCATGTGTAGAAAGAGATCTTTCACCGCCCTTCGGGGCGGTGATTGCATTTGGGGCTATCTTATTCTGCTCTGATAGTTCCTTCGTAAGCTTCTCCTCGTTGATTCACCCCCTACATGAAAAGCTGTGATCAGGAAAGCAGCATTACGACCACCCCTGAGTTGTCTCTTTTCCAGGACTATGACGTAATCCCAGTTCTCAAGCCAGAGATACGTACGTATCTTGCCGTTAGCCTCTTCATAACTCCAGACTTTGATTTCCGGGGCATTGGAGTTCACTATGGTTGGTTTACACCACGGAAGACGTTCGGCCCGACGTGGATCAAGGAGACGCTCTTTGCGTTTGTGATCGAATCTTGTGATCAAGTGCCAGAAGCCTTCTTCATAAGGACTTTCATTATTGTGCAATAGACCCGGGTGGTGGGGAACAAATCACCAAAATCCTTGACCCCTTGGTGGAAGGGCAATCCCTCTCCCTCTTCGTTGTAGAACTCAGACTTTGGTGACTGGCCTACAACGAGATCGCAAATGTCCTCAAGCTGTTTCACCTCCCACCCCTCCGGAATCGGCCCAAGCTCCGAATCCACCATCGCCACCTGCTCGTGGCCGGGGAAGCGGAAGTGGACGAACCACTCGCGGTAGATGGTCTGGGCCATTTTCTCCAGGATGGCGATGCGCCGGGTGTTGTTCTCGATGAGGTCGTCGTGGGCGGAGAGGATGGCGGCGATTTTGCGTTGGGTGGGAAGAGGGGGAAGAGGGATTTCAAATCCTCGAATCAAGGCTTGATTTAGATTCTGCTGTGCTGCTCCCTGTGCTTGTGTTGCCAGCCCCGAACGCCCTTCAAGAAGAGCGTAGAATACATATCTGAAATCAGCCATAGCTTCATCAACGACCATCCCACATACTGCTTGATTCACGGTGGCTGGTCGCCTAAGCCACCCCAACTGGCCCACATTGGCACCATACATTGCCATTAGGACTGTGTTAGCTGGATAATACTTGGCAGACGAGTTCTGGAGCGCTTCATCCGTGATTTGCTCTTCAGTATCGCTTATTGAACGGTCAAGCAGCTCCTTTGACTTGACCCAAAGATGACCACTGCCATCAGCCCCAAAATAGTCTGGGCGCTTTCTGGACGGTGTCCCACCACTGGAGATCCGAATACAGATATCCTGCAACGGAATCATTGTAGGCTTCAGTTCTGAAACAGAAGGTTTCACTGAGTGTTCCTCAACAGAAGAGCAAAAACATTCTCCGCAATCTGCTCCTCCAACTCGTGCGCCTCGGCGTTGCGCCAGACCTGACAGGTTTGGCAAACCTGTCAGGTCTTGCACATCAATCAAAATCCTCCGGCAGCAACGGAGCCAGCAGGTGCACATCGGCCTGGTGACAGTGGGCCATCTTGAAACCATCTGCACCGTCGAACCAGGTTAAGACATCGTCCCGCTGCAGCCTGGTCGGTTTATCTGACAGGTGCGCATGGTACGACGAGTAGGGCCAGGTACGGAAATCGGCGACCAGGCCATGTTTCTGTGGATTCTGATGGATATAGGTAACCACGTGGATAAAGTAGGCATCGGAGGTGACCGGTATCCGGCCAAAGGGACGCTGGAACAATGCACCAGTGCGGTCGTAGGCTTTGTTAATGGCCTTGGTATAGGCATTGAAGAGGTTGGAAAAGTGTTGACTCGGCTTCTTGAGACCTGACAGGTCTGGGAGACCTGTCAGGTCTTTGATGTACACCAGGAAATGGAAATGGTTTGGCAACAGGCAGTAAGCAAAGGTATCCGCGATAGGCTCGATGTGTTTGGCATAGAGCTTCAAGAAGTAGCGGTAGTTGCGTTCCTCAATGAAGATGCACTCTCGGTTGTTGCCACGGTTGTGGA
>CAZGKH010000254.1:0-6144 GCA_964525665.1 uncultured Anaerolineae bacterium
AGACCCCGCTCAATCGCGCTAGACAGGCCGACCACGGTTTAATGGGGAGCTACCTTACCTACTGCTGAGGGAGGATATCGAGGAAATCAACCGGGTGATGGTTGATATTGAGTACCGAGGAAAAGAGGCAACGCTGAAAGGGCACCTGCTCAACTTGCTGCGGCGGGCGGGGAAGAGCGTGGCTGCTCATCAAATTCAATTCGTTCGCATCACCAAAAAGTCGCCTGCCCATCGAATCGCGATTATGACTTTACGCGGACAAAGGAAGCCAGATCATACCGTGACGTTGGACGAGTTACTGAAGGAGTTTTGAGGAAAACCAAGAATGACCGGGGACCCCGACCTGGCATCGGGGGATAACCCAGTGCTGCCCCTGGTGGTGTGCCAGGGGGTTCCTGGATCACCCGATCATCGGATATAATTATACCATTATGGATAATCATTGTCAAGTTTCGGTTCTCTCAAAGGGTGATTCATCACCCGCTGCTCCGTAGCCCGACGACTTCATCGTCGGGCGGGGGCACGATGTTATCGAACCACATGCCTGATTCTACCGCTGAGCTGGTGCACGAAAAATCGGTCGATATCCTGAGCGCGGTGGGCTTTTGTGTGCCGGAGCAGGATGCCTTGACTCGTCTCGAAGCGGCTGGGTTCCCGGTTGATTGGGAGTCGCAAATGGTCCGGGTGACGTCCGAATTGCTGGAGACGGCCCTGGTCCGTTTGCCGCGCGACGTCAGGCTCTACGATCGAGCCGGGGAGACGCCAGCGCCCTTCGAGCATGGCTCCTGCTTTATGGGCGCGGGTACGCCGGTGAACGTGTTTGACCTGCAGACCGGGGTGCGGCGACCCGCCACCCGCCAGGACGTGCGCGACCTGGTGACGCTGCAGGACGCGCTGCCGCAGGTGGACATCGTTCGCCCCACGGTCACCGCCACTGACCAGGGCGGCTGCTCAGACCTGGTGGAGATCGCCGAGTTGCTGCGCTGTACCGCCAAGCCGGTGGTGCACCGCACTTTGTCGTCGGAGCGGGTGGACGCGGCGGTGGAGATGCTGGCCGCGGTGGCTGGCGGGGAAGACGCCTTCCGCGCCCATCCCAACTTCGCCACGCTCTATTGCCCCATCAGCCCAGGCTACTTCACGCCGGAGAACGTGCGCTGTTTGCTGCGCTGGGCCGAGCACGGCGTTCCCATCACTCTGCTCAGCATGGCCATGGGCGGCGCTTCGGCGCCAGCCACGCTGCTGGGCGAACTGGTGGTGATCAACACCGACGTCCTGGCCTGGATCGTGGCCCTGCAGATCCTCTACCCAGGCACTCCCTTGCTGTACGGCAGCGTGTCGGCGGTGCTCGATATGCGCACCGGCCTGCTGCCCCTGGGCGCGCCGGAGCGGGGGATGATCAACAGTGGAGCCGCGCTAATGGCGCGCTACTATGGCATACCGTCTATGTGTGGCGGGCTTTCGACGGATGCCAAAGAACTGGACGCTCAGGCCGGTTACGAGAAAGCTGTAACCGCTATCCCGCTGCTGCTGGAAGGCGCGGACATCATCTACGGCGTCGGCGCCAACGACGCGGGCTCGTCCATTTCCTACACCCAGATGGTGCTGGACGACGAACTTGTCGCCGGGCTGCGGCGCATGATGCAGGGCATCACCGTGCACGACCTCGAAGAGGAGGTGGCGCTGATCAAGGCCAACACGCCACGCGGCAACTTCCTCAAGGCCCGGCACACCCGCCGCACCTTCCGCCAGCACTGGCAGCCCGGCATCCTCAACCGCGACACCTACGAGGCGTGGCAGGCCAAGGGCGAGAGCATCGAGCAGATCTGCCGCCGCAAGGCCCAGGACATCCTGGCCAGTCACCAACCACCGCCACTGCCCGCAGCAGTCGAGGCAGAGCTGGAGCGCATCGTGCGCCGCTATCTGGGCCCGAACTTTCACCTCCAATAGCGTTCAGCCTTCGAACCGTAGGATGGCACAGAATTGAAAGGGGAGTTACCGATGATTCTCAATGGAGTACGTCTCATTGATGGCACTGGACGTGTATGGGAGCAAGCCGCTATTCGCATTGAGGAGGACCGCATTGTCGCCGTCACAGAGGCCGTAGAGCCACCCGCGGACGAGGAAATCCTGGATCTGAGGGGCAAGACGGTCATGCCGGGCCTCATCAATTGTCACACCCACTTTTGTCTGGACGGCAGCCCTGACCCCGTCACAGTCTGGGCGCGGCGCTCGCTCACTGAGAACGTGCTGATCGCGGCCAAACACGCCGAGGCCACGCTGCGCGCGGGGATCACGACCGTGCGCGACCTGGGGGGCGTGGAAGGCGTTGATCTGGGACTCAAGAAGGCCATCAACGACGGCGTCGTCCTGGGACCACGAATGCTGGTTAGCGGCCAAGTGCTCTGCATGACGGGTGGTCAAGGCCACTTTATGGGTCGCGAGGTAGATGGCCCCGATGAGGCTCGTAAAGGGGCTCGCGAGCAACTCAAGGCCGGCGCCGACATCATCAAGGTGATGGCCACCGGCGGAGTGATGACACCGGGCGTCGAGCCAGGATCGGCCCAACTCACTTACGAGGAGCTGCGCGCGGCCATCGAAGAGGCCAAGAAGGCCAGTAGACTAACCGCTGCTCACGCGCAGGGCACCATGGGGATCAAGAACGCCATTCGGGCCGGCATTGACTCCATCGAACACGGCATTTTCTTGGACGCCGAAGCGATTGACATGATGTTGGAGCGGGGGATCTTTTTTGTGCCCACTTTGGCCGCCGCGTACCACATCATCGAAAGAGGGGCCGAATCCGGCATACCAGCCTTCGCGGTTGAGAAGACCAGGCGTGCCAGCGATGCTCATCAGGACAGCTTCCGTCGTGCGCGAGAGGCTGGTGTGCGCATCGCAGCAGGCAACGACGGAGGTACGCCCTTCAACCTGTCAGACAACCTGGTCAGCGAACTGGAGTGTATGGTCAGAGCCGGCATGTCTCCTGCCGATGCCCTGGTGACAGCCCACAGCACCGCGGCTGAATTGCTGCGCATGTCCGACCAGATCGGCACAGTGGAGCCGGGAAAACTGGCCGATCTGGTTGTGCTAGACGCCGATCCTCTGGCTGATATCTCAGCAGTGGCCCAGGTGCACATGGTGATCAAGGCCGGTCAGCGGATCTGAGTGTGCCCGATACGAGAGTAACGACATTATGCCTGACATAACGCCCATTTATCCCAGATTTAACCTGGCGGTGCTGACCGCCGAGCAGCGCCGGGCCATCAAGTCGGCCACGCTGCACATCCTGGAGCACGTCGGGGTGCGATTTCCCTCCGAACGCGCCCTGCGGGTTTTTGCCGAGCACGGGGCTCAGGTTGACTGGGAGAGCGAAATCGTGCGGCTGCCGCCGGAGCTGGTGACGGAGGCCATGAGCCACGCGCCGCGCTCCTACACTCTGGCTGGCAGGGCCGAGGGGACGGATTTGCTCCTCGACGGCACGAGCAGTCATTTCGGCACCGACGGGTGCGGGACGCTGACCATTGATTTCGAGACTGGGGAGCAGCGCCACTCCTGCAAAGAGGACGTGGCCAAGATGGCACGGGTGGCGGACTATCTCTCCTCGATCGCTTTCTACTGGCCGATGGTCAGCGCGCAGGACTACGGACAACTGGCCCCCCTGCACGAACTCGATGCCAGTTTCAACAATACCGCCAAGCACGTGCAGACCGAGACTGTCATGGGGGAAAAGCCTGCCCAGTACGCGGTGCGCATGGCGGAGGTCATCGCTGGCGACAAGGAGAAGATGCGGGCACGCCCTCCCCTTTCCGTCCTGATCTGCACCATTGCGCCCTTGAGTCAGGACCCGCAGGGCATTGAGGCGGGGATGGTGTACGCCGAGGCGGGCGTCCCGGTGGGCTTCATGGCCATGCCGAACATGGGCTCCAGCGCACCGGCGGCTGCGGGCGGGGCCCTGGTGCTGGGCAACGCGGAGGTGGTCAGCGCCATGGTGTTGATGCAACTGGTCACCCCTGGAGCGCCGGTCTTCCACTCGATTCTGGCTTCGGTGATGGACCCTCGCACCGCCGAATACATCGTCGGCATACCGGAAAAGTACCTGTGCAATGCTGCCGCCGTGCACTTGGCTCACGATTGGGGCGTCCCCGCGCTGGGCGGCGCGTTCGGCATGGATAGTCCTGAGCCTGCCACCTGGCAACTGGGCAGGGATAGCGTCTACACCACGCTGATGGTTCCCCTGGCCGGCGCAGAGATACTCACGGGGGGCGGCATGCTGAGGGCATCGACCTTGCTGGCACCGGAGCAGATCATCTTCGACGACGAGATCTACCACACCCATCGCCTTCTCGTGGAAGGCATTGACGTCAGCGCGGATAGCCTGGCGCTGGATGTGATCGGCGAGGTGGGGCCGGGCGGGCATTTCCTGGCCCAAGAGCACACCCGTCAGCACCTGCGGGAGATATGGATACCGGGGTTGACCCGGCCGCGGCCGCCGTTGGATGGCAAGCCTATGCCCGACATCCGCCAGCGGGCCAGGGCAGAGTTCGACCGCATCCTGGCAGAGCACGAGCCTGAGCCGTTGGAAGAAGCGGCCCAGGCTGAGTTACGGGCCATTATGGATGCGGCGGCGCGGGAGTTAGATAACCCATGATGGGCGACGGTCTCTGACCGAGCCCAAGGCGGCTGCGGTCAGGAGACCTTGCCGAACGAAGATTTGGACGCTGTGGCAAAATGGTGTAAAATTACCCCAGACAATACTTTTTGAGGAGGACGAAATGTCACAAGAACTGCTTGACAGATTGACCCAGGCGGTAGTAGATGGTGAGCCTGAGGACGCGGAAGAACTGGCCAGGCAAGCTTTGGAGCAGGGCCTCGATCCAATGGCCTGCATCAACGAGGGACTCACTCCGGGAATGGACCGGGTTGGCGAATTGTTTGCCAGCGGTGAGTACTTCTTGCCCGACCTGATCATCGGCGGCGAAGCGATGAAGATGGCCCTGGCCGTCCTGGAGCCGGCCCTGACCGGAGGTCAGGAGCGGGCAGTGTTGGGCCGGGTGGTGCTCGGCACGGTGGAGGGCGACCTGCACGAGATCGGCAAGACGCTGGTCGGGACCATGCTCGCGGCCAATGGCTTTCAGGTCACCGACATAGGCGTTGACAAGTCTGTAGCCGATTTCGTCGCTGCGGTCAGAGAGGCTGGGGCGACGTTGGTCGGCGCCTCCGCGTTGCTGACGACCACGATGCTACAGCAGCAAAGGATCATCGAGGCTCTGGAAGAGGCTGGTCTCCGCGATCAAGTTAAGGTGATGGTCGGTGGCGCTCCCGTCACCCAGAGCTGGACCGAAAAGATCGGCGCCGATGGCTATGCCGAGGACGCCATCTCTGCGGTGGCGGTGGCCAAGAAGCTCGTTGGTGCCGCGGCATAGACTTCAATTTGCACAGTGGTGTGCGTTCGGATGTTGGGAAAGGGGGGATAGCTATCGCACAAAAACATTGGATTATCGCTTTAGTCTCGGAACACAAAAGAGGAGGTAAAGAATGTCTAAGAAGACGCTGATCAATCTGGTTCTGGCACTGGCCATGCTGTTGACCTTGATGGGTACGGCCAGCGCTGCTCCGCCGACCCAGGAGGGGCAGACTTACACGGTTAAGTTAGGGGACAACCTCTGGACCCTGGCGGAGAAGTACCTGGGCAGCGGCCCGGCCTATTGGGCCATCGTCGGCGCCAGCAATGCCAAGAATGCCGTAGATTCCAGCTTCGCCCACATCGAGAACCCCAGCCTGATCCATCCTGGTTGGAAGCTCCTCATCCCCAGCCCCGATGAAGCGGCGAAGTACGCCGAGCTCGCCAAGCGCACCCCGACGAGTGTCGTTATCCTCTCCATGGAGGATCCTCCCAGCTTCAACCACTGGCTGACCGACACGGGATATGAGAATCTGGTGGCGGAGATGACCCTGTTGGGCATGGCCGACATCGGCCCGCGGAGCGAGATTTACCCGGAGTTGGCCGCCGAACTGCCCACCGAGGAGAACGGCGGGGGGGGGGGTGAATGGGGCGGGTGGGACTCGGGACGAACCCTGGGGACACGGGTGTGCGGGATCGAGTCCGATCGGCGAGAGCACCGGGTCGGTCGGTTACTTCACGCC
>CAZGKH010000255.1:0-3191 GCA_964525665.1 uncultured Anaerolineae bacterium
CGGGCGAATCAGTCGGTTGTCCTGGTATTGCTCCATCACGTGGGCCGTCCAGCCGGCGATACGGCTGATGGCGAATATCGGCGTGAACAGGTTCAGCGGGATCCCAAGGGTGTACAGCAGCGGGGCGGAGAAGAAATCCACGTTGGGGTAAATGCCCTTTTTCTTGGCCTCAACGGTCTCGTCAACTGTTAGCGATAGGTGGCACCAGTGAGGATTCTCGGCTTCGGCGTCCAGCGTGCAGACCATGTCCCGCAAATGGATGGCCCTGGGATCCATGGTCTTGTAAACCCGGTGTCCAAAGCCCATGATCCGTTTCTTGGCCGCCAGGGCGTCGGTGATGTATCGTTCCACCTTCTCTTCGTGGCCGATCTCTAGCAGCATCTCCATGGCCCGCTGGTTGGCTCCGCCGTGCAGTGGTCCCTTGAGCGTGCCGATGCCGGAGGTGATAGCCGAGTACATATCGGAGAGGGTGGCGGCGGTTACACGCGCGGCGAAGGTGGAGGCGTTGAACCCATGCTCGGCTAACAGGAGCATGACCAGGTCCATGGCCCGCTCCTCCGCTGGCGAGGGAGGCTCCCCCCGCAGCATGTACAGGAAGTTGGCCGCATGGCTCAGGTTGGGGTCTGGATGCACCCGCTCCTGGTCTTCCGAGTAGCGATGGTAGTAAGCTACGATGGTCGGCATCTTGGCCATGAGATGGATGGCCTTGCTGACGTTGGCCTCGCGACTATCGTCGCCAGCGTGGGGGTCGCAGGAAGACAGCGCGGAGACCGTGGTGCGCAGGGCTTCCATGGGCATCGGCCAACACGGGAAGGAAGTGAGCATCTCCCAAACGCTGTCGTCAAGCTCCCGCTCCGCCGCCAGCCTACCTTTGAATTCGTTCAGTTGGGATTGAGTGGGAAGTTCGCCGAACCAGAGCAGGGAGGCTGTTTCCTCGTAAGAAGAATACCTGGCCAGATCACCGATGTCAATACCCCGGTAGCGAAGAACCCCCTTCTGCCCATCAATGTAGCACAGCCCGCTATTCGCTACGACGATCCCTTCCAGTCCTCTGCTTACTATTTCTGACATATTCTGCCCTCCTTATCTAACCGCCGATTCCGCCACGTTGGCCACTGCTGCAGTACAAATCACATCACTGCATTGCAATAGGGACAATCGCGGGGGTAGCCCTCACGATCCGATACCAGGAACCTCCCACCGCAAGAGAAGCAAGTGTCCTCGCGCACGTCATCCCGCTGTTGTCCATCCTCGTCGTAGGCAATGCCGTCGCGCAGTACAATCCAGAAGTTCCGGTTTCGGCAGTATACGATTTCCTTTGCTTCCATTGGTACACCTCCTTGGGGAATCAGAATTCTAATAGTGCGGCAAAGGCGGAAAACCCTGCCCCGAAGCTGCACAGCAGACCCACATCGCCAGATCGAGGGGCGCGTTGCCGTCGCACCTCTTCCAGCACAAACAGCACTGAGGCCGATGACATGTTGCCGTAGCTGTACAGCACCGCTCGCGAAGGCAATAGCGCTCCATCGGGGAGGGGCAGAGCTCGTTGAAAGGCGTCGAGAACCTTTTCGCCGCCTGGGTGCACGATCCAGTGGGCGATGTCCTGGTAGGTCGCACCGTGCTCAGCCAACAAGCTATCAATCACTTGCTTGCCGCACCTGGCCCCCAGGATGGGCACTCGCTGGCTGAGGACATTCCTCAATTTGGAATCCTCGGTGGCGTAATGCAGGTGGGAGCGATATTCAGGAAACAAGCCTGCCGCAAAACCCTTGATGCGGATACCCCCCTCCCCTGGGCGATTGGTCAGCACCGTGGCCGCCGCCCCGTCCCCAAAGATGGCGTTTGACACCAAAATGTCCGGCGATTCGGAGAAAAACAAGGTAGCCGAGCAGATTTCCACCGCTATGGTCAACGCATTACAGTTGGGGTGCGCTTGTAAAAAGTTGTAGGCCGTTTCCAGGCTGGGAATGGCTGCGCCGCAGCCCATGCCCATCAGGTCAAAGGGTCGCACGTCCTTTCTGAGGGGGAGAGCCTCGGCCACGTAACTGGTCAGGCCGGGGCACAAGTAACCGGTGCAAGTGTTCACCACCACAGCGTCTACGTCGTTTGGAGCCAGCCCCGCATCGACCAAGGCTTTGCTAGCCGCCTCCACCGCCACAGGAACCCCAAACTTCTTGAAACGAGCGATCAGTTCGTCCTGCGAGTTCTGCAGAGCATCGGTCAGGGCGTCCATGCCCAGGTGGCGGAAAGCAATAGACTGGTTGTCAATGAATATCCGTTTCAACAGGGATATCGCCTCGTCAGAGAGGGGCAGGGTTTCTGCATAGGCCTGATATATTTCCTCTTGAGATAGCCGCAAGGGGGGATTGGCCGTGCCCAGCCCCACGATCCTTACATCCATATTTACAACGGTTCCCCTTTGCTCACGATCAGCATAAAACGGTAGAAGAAATGCTTCTCCAGTCGGAAGTTGTGGAACCCGTGGTCGCTCAGCAGCCTCTCCAGTTCGTCCACTCTGAAACCCCTTCGGACAGATAGACGGGCATCGTGTCTGAACACTGCCGAAGTCAGCAGGGTGAAGAGCCAGGTAGCCGAGTAGGCCAGGCGAGAGCGTATCAAATCATTGACCACCAACTTGTAACGACACATCGCCAACAGTCGCTTCAGGACGGACGGAACCTGTTCGTTGGGAAAGTGGTGGACGAACTGGGAGGCAAGCACATAGTCATACTCTTGGCCATCAAGGTGGAAAACGTCTTGGCAGGAGAGCGAGATCTCCGGGTAGCCCTGGCATTTCTGGCGTGCCAACTCAATAGTGTAGGGATTCTTGTCAATGGCGTCAATCTGGATGGGGTAGCCGCTCTGGCGACCCCACCTGACCAGGGCGATGGGAACATCCCCCACGCCGCAGCCCACATCTAGGAGACGATAGGTCTTGTGGCGGCGCCAGGTGTGGCTCTCGCGCCGGAAGAACGACAGCATAGGACGCCATCCTCCCAGCCAACGATTTACCGAATGGAGAAAGCGAAAAGTGTCCACCACTTCTTGGCGGCCGAAATCAGGGGCATCCATGAGTTCGGGCTTCGCGGTCTGTCGCTCAAACATGACACCTGCTTTGCTTCCCGATTTCAGTACCAGACACTCTTGCCAAGCGCGCAGGCATTAATCACGAATAGCACGAATATGCGAAT
>CAZGKH010000255.1:3291-6078 GCA_964525665.1 uncultured Anaerolineae bacterium
AGACACTCTTGCCAAGCGCGCAGGCATTAATCACGAATAGCACGAATATGCGAATCTCACGAATGTTTTTCTATAATTCTAGCTAAGTTCGTGTCATTCGTTCATTCGTGACATTCGTGTTCCAAAAACTGTCCGATAGCGAATTCCCGATTCGAGCACGTTTCCAACAGCAACCTGCTATCAGCACATAGGATATCTCGTTGGCCGTCAGGTTGTCAACCTCATTGACTGCCAGGCATCTCACTTCTCTTTAAGTTAGACGCATGGAGAGGCGTGGGTCTTACCACCTCTCCATCCGTATGCATGATAGATCAATACACCAACAACTTGGGCAACTCTTTGGCCTGGGCCACCCATTCCTTCACCATATTCAAGTCGGGTGTTCGACCTGCTAGTTTCTTTTCGGTGTTTATTTCTACTAGCTTGGTGTACAAGTTGTCTGGATTGCGAGTTGCCAACTCCTTGACCGTGTCCACGCCAGCCTGCTCCAGCAGGTCGGAGAAGACTCCAGCGATGCCATGAACACGCGCCAGGTCTGCCCGGTTGGCCAGCTCCAGTATAGCCTTGGAGTCCACGCCCACTTTCTCGGCCAAAGTGTTTCGCCCGGCAGGAGTCCGGGCTGCCCCGAGTAGCTGATCGCTGTAGTAGATTCCCTGCTCCTTCAATTTAGCCGCCACCTCGGCGGACATGCCTTTGAGCTTGCTGATTGAGATAGCCATTGTTGTCTCCTTATTCATAAAGATGTTGTGAGGGGGTTACTTCTTGCCTAGAATTCCTCCCAGACCCTTAGCCAGACCTCCCACCGTATTCGCCATTCCGCCGCCACCCAACACGCCGTCAATTTGACCAGCAATGGGCGCGGGCAGCTTACCCTTGAGATAGCCAACCACCGTCTCCACGGCCGTCTTGGCCATCTCTTCCGAAAGACCCGTCTTCTGCGAGACTAGCTTGATCAATTCATCCAGTGTTCTCACCTCCTCTCTGCGCGCAATGCTTCACTTTTTTCTCATTTAGAGACCACTCTATGCCCCAAACCGATAGCCCGTTCCTCGCACTGTCTTGATGTACTGTGGTTGTTGAGCGTCCTCCTCGATCTTCTTTCTGAGCCAGCAGACGTGCACCTCTAGCGTCCTAGTATCCCCGATGAAGTTGGTCCGCCAGACTTCCCTCATCAGGAGCTCGCGGGACAGCACCTTACCAGGGTAGGTCATGAAGGTCTTGAGCAGGCGACATTCCATGGGAGTCAGATGATGTACGCCATTGGCTCCTGTAACCTGACGATTATCCAGGTCCAGGGTTAATTCGCCAACTTCCATAACGTTTGGTGTTTTCTCCCCAGTAGAACTTTTCTTGGCCATGTCGTCAGTTATCCCAAGTCAGTTGGTCTCATGAAGAGGCTGGCACAGACAGTTCAGAGGTGCAATGCGGACAGCGGGTGGCCTTGATTGGGACGGCGGACAGGCAATACGGGCACTCTTTAGTCGTTGGCTCAGCCGGGGGCGCTTCCTCCTCCCGCTTCATGCGATTAATGCTGCGAATGAGCAGGAACATCACGAAGGCGACAATGAGAAAGCTAACCACGGCGTTGATGAACACACCGTAATTGATGGTCACCGCGCCTGCTGTGTGCGCGTCGGCCAGCGATGCATAAGGTCCGGCCGGAGAGCCTGCCTTTAGCAGAACGAAGAGGTTAGCGAAATCCACACCGCCTAGCAACAAGCCGATGGGAGGCATGATGACATCATTCACCAGGGAGCTAATGATGGTGCCGAAGGCCGCGCCGATGATGATACCCACGGCCATGTCAATCACGTTGCCACGCAGGGTGAATTCCTTGAACTCTTTCAGCATGCTTAGACTCCTTTGCGATCGGGATTCACTGTAAGCCAAACTGCTCAAGCACGTCGGCCACCCTTGAGCTCATCCTGCAACGTCTCAAGCGCATCCCACTGGCCAGCAGCCGCCAGGCGAGCCTGCTCGGGCCAGGTGGTGGGATCTGCCAACGCACTAAGGCCAGCCTCCGCAATGACCTGTTTCAGCCGATCCACATCGGTGTCAGCCAGTTGAGCAAAGGTCATGATGCCGGCTTCCTGAAGCAAACTGGAGATCTTGGGGCCAACCCCCTCAATTCGCTTGAGATCATCAGGCATGGACACCGCGCGCCTAGCTACACCCTCCGGCGTATCAACGACCTGGGATGGGGCTGCTGCCTCATGTTTGATTGGCGGGGCTGCTTCTTTCTTGGACTGACTCAGCCACCACCACACGACCAGCGCCACTACTATCAGCAGCCAGACCCACCAAGGGATGCCCAAGACCCGCCTGGCCTGCCCAGACGAGCTGGAGCAAGCTGTTTGCATCAAGCCGACCACCAGCAGAGCGATCAAGTTACTGCATTTGCGAAACATGATTTTTCACCTCCTTTGACTGAGAATATGCCCAACGGGGCCGGATACACACTTCAGAGGTCTTTCGATCGTCCTTATGTCTCTCGCACGAGGAGAGAGTCTGCGACATTCTATATCATAATGTCACCACCACCTTCCCCAAGCGTCACGGCGGCACACTGGATAGCGGAGCGCACAGCTACCACTACCGCTTAATTATACCACAAAGCTCTGGCACACAAAAATCGAGCCACCTGTGAAAGAGCGGGGCTTGAGCCGACCATACGTCGTTTTCGTGATTCCTGCCGACTGGACGACATCTCGGCCACGACGCTTCACGCTAAACAACAAAGCCACCTGCATCCATCGCGCAGGTGGCCTTGTTGCGCTGACCAATGTC
>CAZGKH010000256.1:0-6078 GCA_964525665.1 uncultured Anaerolineae bacterium
GCGCCATGATCTGGAGACTGGCGGAGGTGACGGGTCTTCCCATCAGCCCGCCGGACTGGGTGAGCAGTGCCTGGGCCAAGCCGGCGGTGGTGGTACTGACCCTCCGGAAGAACACGGGCTTCACCATGGTGATCTATCTGGCGGGCTTGCAGGCGGTCCCGGAAGAGCTTTACGACGCCGCTAAGGTGGACGGCGCCAGCGCCTGGCAGCGCTTCCGCCGCATCACGGTGCCGATGATCAGCCCGACGACCTTCTTCTTGCTCGTCATCCAGATGATCGGCGCTTTCCAACTGTTCAGCGAACCCTACGTCATGACGCGGACTCAGAGCGGTCCGCTGCAGGCCACGCTGACCATAGTCTACTACATCTACCGCAACGCCTTCGAGTTTGGCCGCATGGGCAAAGCATCGGCCATGGCCTGGGTGTTGTTTACCCTCATCTTTGCTTTTACCTTCATCCAAACCCGCCTGCAACGGCGCTGGGTGCACTACGAAGCGGGAGAATGACGAATCATGTCGGGTTTTCCGTTCCGCAATCCGCAATCCGCAATCCGCAGTCTGATGTTGCACGCCATCCTGATCGCTGGCAGCGTGGTCATGCTGCTGCCCTTTGTATGGATGCTCAGCACCTCATTGAAGGAACCGCGCGAGATCTTCACCTACCCGCCTGTCTGGATCCCCAGCCACATAGCCTGGGAAAACTACGCCACCACTGTCTCGGTCATGCCCTTTGGCCGCTTTTACCTCAACAGCTTTGTGGTCGCTGCCAGCGTTACCATCTTGCAGATCCTCACCTCCTCTCTGGCCGCTTTTGCCTTTGCCCGATTGCGTTTTCGGGGACGCAATGCGCTTTTCTTACTCTATCTGGCCACGTTGATGGTCCCGTTTCAAGTAACGATGATTCCCAATTTCATCCTCGTTCGCTTCCTGGGATGGTACGACACCTACCAGGCCCTAATCCTACCGACGGCCTTCTCAGCTCTTAGCACGTTTCTGCTGCGCCAGTATTTCCTGGGCATTCCCATGGACCTGGACGAAGCGGCCCGCATGGATGGCGCATCCTCTTGGCGCATCTGGTGGCAGATCATCATGCCCCTCAGCGGCCCAGCCATTGCCGCCCTGTCCATTTTCACCTTCCTCGCATCCTGGAACGACTTCCTGTGGCCGTTGGTCATCACTACCTCACTGGAGATGCGCACCCTGCCCGTGGGCATCAGCGCGTTTCAGGGCCAGTACAACGTGCAGTGGCACCTGCTGATGGCTGGCTCTGTCATCGCCATGCTGCCGGTGCTCATCATCTACGTCATCGGCCAAAAGTGGATTGTGCGGGGGATTACCCTCACGGGCATGGGTGGGCGTTGAGATTTTGAGGAGACCATCACCCAGACCACGGCCCGCTTCGTCGAGGCGGTGCGGGAGACCGGCGCAGCCGGCATCTTCTTCGCCACCCAGCACGCTACCTATCACCAACTGAGCGCGGCGGAATACGAGGAGCTCGGTCGGGCCTACGACCTGCGGGTGCTGGAGGCGGCCCAGGGGCAGCCCTTCTGGTTCAACCTGCTGCACATTCATGGCCACGACATCATGTTCGACCTGCTGGCCGACTACCCCGTGCAAGCAGTCAACTGGCACGACCGCGAGACGCCCCCCTCGTTGGCCGAAGCCCTGGGGCGCTTTCCTGGCGCGCTCTGCGGCGGCCTCGGCCGGTGGGCGGCCATGCTGCAGAGCGACCCGGCCGAGGTCCGTGCCAAAGTGGCCGACGCCATCGCCCAGACCGGCGGTCAGCGGCTGATCGTCGGCGCTGGTTGCGTCACCCTCATCACCTCGCCCACCGCCAACATCCGGGCGGCGCGGGAGGCGGCGGAGGAGTAGGGCGTGACTGGTGCAGCGGAGGGAACTGAGGGGAAATCAGGGGAACTCGCAGGAACTCGGGGGGAACTTTGGCCCGCGAATGAGAATTCGGGGGCTTTTCTATTCCTGGTATCATACCAGCGGGCGTGGGAGGACACACCGGAGCCCCGAACTTGTTCGGGTTGGTGGCGGGCACCTCGACAAGTGAGGAGTCCGGTCAGTCTTTCTTCGCGATGACCAGGCGATAGATCTCCGTCGGTTGGGCGCCGAAACGAAACTTGTATTCCTCGTCGCCGCGCAGGAAGTCGAACTCCGCCCGGCCTAGCTGGATGGCGTGTTGGATGCAGTGAGCCAGCAGGACGATGCCTGGGCTGAGCTGAGCGTACTTCTCAGGGTCGTACCCGGAGTTGTAGACGAGGATGGAGTCTCGGTAGTCGAAGTTCAACATGGTGGCTGCCTTCTCCCCGTTGACTTCCATGAAGGCCAATTGCAGCCATCCGGCCTCGTGCAAGACCTGGGCCGCAGCGTGGAAGAAGCCTTTCATCTGGGTGTCCATGAACTCATCCTTGTCAACGTGGCTCTTCTGATGCAGCTCAATGAAAGCGTCTATCTCCGTTGCCAGGTCGTGCTCTTCGTTCACGATGTACCAATTGATCTGTGCGCTGCCCTCGGCGCGGCGGATCTTGCGGCGTATCTCGTGGCGCTGTTTTTTGCTCAATGAGCTCAGGTATTCATCCCAGGTGGACGGCAGGGGGATGATGGGACAGATGTCTTCTACCTCTATTTTCACCTGGTAGCCCCGGGCCGCGGCCATCTCGGCCAGGAGCTGGTGGGTAGGGGAGGCGGCCGGAATATTGCAGAGATCAACCAGATCCCAGACGGGCGCTTCATCGCTCTCCAGCCAGTCCAGCAGTGCGCCGTAGACTTTCTCCTCGTGGCCGTTGGCAGCGATGAGGTTCAGGTAGTCGGACACGTCCCGGCAGCCCACGATGGACAGTTCATTGAGACCGTCGTCTGTTGGGATCAGGTATAGGGGGGCGATGCCTGAGAGATGGCCGCCGTCGCGCACGGTGACCAAGTACAACTCACCCTTGCCAAGGTGTTTCCACCAGGTGTTCTGCCACTCCCAGGTCAGGAAGAGGGTGTCGGATGCGCTATCGCGCAGGAGGGAGTTCCATTCCTCTCGCAAGGCCGCAAAGCCAGTGGCGTTGGTGTAAACTTGGGTTTTCATTTCAGCTCCAGAATCAACTGGCAATAGGCGTCGCCCCGGGCGATGGCGTGGGGCAGGGTCAGGGCTATGGGCGTGTGGCTGAGCATGCCGTGATCTCCCTGCATGGCGATGTCGCACAGCCGGGACAGTTCCTCCGGCGTGGCTCCCAGTCGTTTCCAGGCCTCGACCAGGGGACAGTAGTGGAAGCGGACTTCGCCCCGGGCTTCTCCTGCTTCAATTGCTTCCTTATCGAAGATCTCCTGCCGTCCGGGCCGCATCTGGTGGGCGATGAAGTAGGCGGGGGTGTCCAGGTTGCCCATTCGCTGTCCCTTGGTCTGGCCATACTGGTAGATAGCCCGGCTGGCCAGGCGTTCCGCCTCTTCCGGGCCAACAGCTTTCTCCATCTCTTCGAGCAGGAAAAAGAGGTACGTAGCTCGATCCTCGATAGCTCTGCGTACGGCTTCGGTTGTTTCGTTGGTCATGTGTTGCCTCCTCAATTTTGGTATACTATGATCTTCACGACATCAATGGCCAGTCCCCGTCAGGAGCCAGTGTCACACCCTGTTCCTGCATCGCCGGGATCAGGGCCTCGTATCCGACAAAGTGGATAGCGCGGATGCCCAGCGCTGCTGCAGATGCCACATTCGGCTCGTAATCGTCCACGAAAACCGTCGCTTCGGGGGCCGTGCCCAGGCGTTCCAGTGCCAACTGGTAGATGGCCGGGTCGGGCTTGGCCAGGCCCACCAGCGCTGAGAACACCTCCACGTCGAATAGCCCGTCCAAGCCGTAGCGTTCCCCTAGCAGGCGGGGCAGAATCTCGCTAGAGTTGCTCAGCAGCCCCGTGCGATACCGGCTTTGCAACCCCCGGACCAGGTCTGCCATCCGTTGGTCGGTCTTGGCGTCGCGGAACAGCGCCTGCACAAAGTCGCGGATCGCCTCCGGTGTGTGAAACCCCAACCGGGGGCCAGTCCGCCGCCAATATTCCTCATCGGTGATGGCTCCGACTTCGGCCAGCCGCCAGTCGGGTGATCGCCATAGGATTTCGGCCAAGCCGCCAGGCTGCAATTCCAGCCGGGCTTCCTGTTTCTTGAGCGAGTCCATTTGGCTAAAGGGCACCATCACTCCGCCAAAGTCAAAGATGATGGCTTCGATGTTTGATTTCATGCTTCCTCCGCTAATTTGGCTCAGTGGAACTTCACTTCAGCTATTGCTTCGTCGATGGCCTGACGAACGGTCTTTTCGGCTTCTTTAGAATCGGTGCAGCAGAGTTGGTCGAACAGCTCTGCCAATCTCTCTCGCTCGTTGGCTGTCAACTTGGTGGGATTCAGGACCGGCAGCCGGTCCATCTCACGCGGTTCAACCTTAATTGTATCGCTACCATACGTACGCCCCACTTGGCGTAACGAATCTTTGGCGATCAATGAATTGAGCACAGCCAGTAGCGCCTTCAGCATCGTCTCGTCCTGGCTGATGGCTGGGATTGGGTAGATGCATAGGAACGCGTTAAGGGCCAGTACGTCTGCCTGGTTGTAGATAAAGCGCGACCGCTTGCGGCTCAGGTAGGTGAAGTAGATAGGGGCCGGGGCGCGTCGTTCCATGGCGTACCAGAGTGAGCGGGTTTTGACCAAGCTGCGCTCATGCAGGCCGCGCACCTGGCCGTGCTGGATGTAGCGTGCCTCGGCGGTGCTAGGCATCACCGGGTCGGTCAGGTACAGCAGCCATCGCTTTTTCGCTTCGTTCCCCAGTCGGTCAAAATCGGCCTGGCTGAAGGCGTATCCAGGGGCTTCGCGTGTCTTGGTCAGCACCGGGCGCAGGTTCGACTGCTCCAGCCCCCACTCAGTCACCTCACTGTCGGACAGGACAAAGAAGTCATTGGCGCCGGTGGCAATGCCCCGCATAATATGGGCAATGTTGGAGAGAGGCACGAAGTTTTCGTCATCAAAGCGGCCGTTTTCCAGGCCAATGATTGTCCATTTGCGACGCGGTTCCAGTTCAGCAAGGTCAATCTTGCGACTGGCGCCCCAATCAGCGGTGACGGCATCATGCCACTCAATGGCCTGAAGCACCGGTTCTGGACCAGGCCATTGACGTACCCGAATGAGAGTAAAAGTGTCTGCAGCAGGCGTACCAGGCCCCTCCACCAGCGTAATGCAGCCGGCTGTGTCAACGCCTTCGAAGACAGAGAGCGTCTCGCCAAACGTGACAATAGCGCGCAGTCGCAATTGTTGACGAATGAAGGCTTTGATCTGACGACTATAAGAAGCCTCAAAGACCGCAGCCGGGGTAATGAACGCCATCCGGCCTGTCGAAGCCAGCATCCGTGTGGCCTGCACGAAAAAGTAGGCAAACAGGCTGGAAAAGCGGCTGAGCCGTATTCCGTATTCCTGTTTCATCACGGCAGCCCAGGACGATTTGTAGGCTTCTGGTAACTGATGGTGCCGTGTATAGGGCGGATTGCAAACAATAGCATCGAATCGGTCGGAGAAGGCCATTGGTGCAACTGTCTCCAGTCCCGGCAAGGGCATTTGCTGTACCCCTATCGCATACGCTGCAGCCGGTTCCTTCAACACCGCATGTGGCTCTCGTTTGGGCATCAGGAAGTCGCCCCATTGTAAACGAAGTTGGGCGCCGGGATGATGCAGCAACACGTTGACCAGGCCCATCAAAAAAATCAATGGACTTAACTCCACACCGGTTACTTGCTGCAAAGCAGTTTTCACACCAAAGCGTTGCAGCCAATCCAGGGCTACCAGTAGGAAAACGCCGGAGCCAAAAGCGGGATCCAAAATGCAATCGTCGGGCGATTGAACAGCCCACTGTGTCATCAGTTGAGCTATCGATCTAGGCGTCCAAAACTGACCTAGCGTGCGGCGAGCATCCTGGGGTACCCACGAAGCGTAGATGTCACCGATGACGTCACTCTGCTCATCTTTCAGCGCTGTTGCCAGAGCAGCCAGGTCAGGCATTTGGATGGTTGCCCCGGCTTGCACAGCCAAATCATCCAAATAGGAGAATGGC
>CAZGKH010000257.1:0-6067 GCA_964525665.1 uncultured Anaerolineae bacterium
GCTTGGCGGTGATTTGACTGCCATCTGGCTTTGGTGTACAATCGGGCCAGGTTCCCGGTAGCATTTTCCATCATGCCCGTTGAAAGTTCTAGGAGGCTTACATTACATGAAGCAAATTCGTACTTTTATAGCCATTGAGCTAGATGAGACAATCAAGGGTGCTTTAGCCGACTTGTACGGGCAGCTAAAGGTCGAGGTGCCTCATAGTTCGGTGCGATGGGTCAAACCAGAGGGCATTCATCTTACCCTCAAGTTCCTGGGCGATGTGCCTGCCAACAGAATAGGGGAAGTAGAACGAGCTCTCGCTCAAGCTTGCGTGGGATTCCCTTCTTTTACATTTTCCGTCGGAGGGTTAGGATGCTTTCCTAATCATCGGCGTCCCCGGGTGGTCTGGGTTGGGGTGCAGGAGAAGAGCGGGACTTTGCCACGTCTTCAAAAAGCCATTGATGATGCGATGGAGAGACTGGGGTTTCCTCCGGAAGGACGTAGGTTCCATGCTCATCTGACCCTGGGGCGAACCCAACGACGGGCCAGCTCCAATGACGTGCATCGCTTGGGCCAGCTTGTTAGCGAGGCGGGCATTGGCGAGCCGTTGGGCCAGATGGAAGCACAGATCGTCAGTTTGATCAAGAGTGATCTGAGGCCGACGGGGGCGGTGTACACTCAGTTAGCGGCGGTGAGGTTGGAGGGAGCATGATCATCGCTGTCATCGGGGCAGGACAATGCTCGGAGGAAATCGCACAGGTTGCAGAGGCTGTGGGGCGCGAGTTAGCCAGGCGAGGGGCTATTCTGGTCTGTGGTGGCTTGGGTGGGGTGATGGAGGCTGCCTGCCGGGGGGCCAAGGCGGAGGGTGGCCTGACCATTGGCATCTTGCCTGGCTCCACTAGTCACGAGGGCAACCCTTATGTGGACATCCCTGTGGTCACCGGTCTGGGCGAAGCTCGCAACATTGTCGTTGTCCGAACATCTCAAGCGGTGATCGCTGTGAACGGTGAATATGGTACTCTTTCGGAGATCGCCTATGCCCTGAAGCTGGGAATTCCAGTCGTCGGCCTGAACACCTGGCAACTTGCCAAAGAAGGACGGCCAGAGTCGGCTATCTTCGAGGTAACGACGCCAGTTGAGGCGGTTGACAAGGCCCTGAAGTTGGCCGGACGATAGCTCTCGCCGAGTACGTTTAGGAAGAGGTAGGAGACTTGACCCAAACCCTGGCAAGCAAGTGCAATGCCTTGAAGGCGACCCAGGCTAACACCGAGGCGAAAACGGTGATGGTAGCAATCCCGACCAGTTGGACGTAGAGTTGGTTTGGAAAGTCGAGTTGGAAGCCGGAAGCGACAAAGAAACCGGAAACCCCTTGCCCAGCGATACCCAGATACTCTTCAGCTCCTATCCCGTTCCAGCCTGCCCCGTAGATGCCATCAGCGAAGATGGCCACGGCCAGAAGTCCCCACAGACCGCTAAGTCCGTGAGTGGCGATGGCCGCTGAGGGATCGTCCAGTCGCAGCAGGTACTCGACCATGTAGATGCCAAGCGGGAGTAAGAGGCCAGCCACAGCGCCAATGGTCAACGCTGCCCAGGGAGGCACAAAGGGACAGGCTGCGCTGATGGCAATCAGGCCAGCCGTCAGGCCGCGAGCGGCCATCAGCACGTCAGCTCCACCGGTAGTGAACCATGCATAAAGCATGGCCGCCGACGAGCTGCCACTGGCTGCCAGGACGACGTTTACTGCCATGAGAGATCTAGGCAAAGCCTCATCCGACATGTGCAAGGGGTTGCTGAAGACCAGGCCCAGCCAGCCGATAAGGAGGAGCAGGGAACCCAAGATTGCCAGCAGGGGAAGATGAACAGGAGGCATCTGCGCGGGCTCCGCCGCTCCTCTTTCCTCTTGCTTACGGAGGGAGGCAAGGGGAGGTAGCCGGCAACCAAAGGCTAGAATTCCACTCAACGTCATCACTCCGCCCAAGAGGTGTACAATCCCTGACCCGGCGAAGTCAACAAAGCCATGGCCTAGCCCCAAGTTTGAGCCCAGGTTCGCCAGCCAGCCGCCTCCCCAGACCCAGTTGCCTACAATAGGATAGATCACGAGTGCGATCAGCAAAGCCCCTAGAATTAAGATGAAAGATCTGGCCCGTTTTCTCAGGGTTAACATGGGGATGAGGCTGGCAGTGATCACTAGAGGCAGTTGGGAGAAGAAGAGGGTATAGGCCAACTGGGTATCAGCGCCTTCCTGTAGGAAGAAGCCCTTCAAACCCATTGCCCCCCAGCCGCTTCCCCACGTTACATCCAGAGGCGACCATTCCCAAATCAATTCTCCTAAGCCTGGCAGTTCGGAGACTAGGCCGATGCCTCCGAACTGAAGTGCGAAGCCGCAAACCAGGTAGGCCACAAGCGCCAAGCCCGTGACTATCAGTCCCATCATGGCTGTGGACACTGCTTTCTCCTCTGGCATCCCGCCGCTGGCAAGCAGAGTGAAGCCAATTGGTATCAGGAATGCCAAGCAACTAGCCAGTAGAGGCCAACCCAAGTCAGCCCCAGAATCATGTTCTGAATTTGAGTGGGTGGGTAGGGGAGAACCAGTGGCAAAGGCTAGACTGCCAATAAGTGATACGATAACAATACTTGTCATAATGATGCTCTTGAGCATTTCTCCTCCTGTGATCAGATGTTGTGCAACGTTGCTTATCATACCAGATAGTGGCAAATAATTCAAGTTTGCCTATTGAACTCATTGAAGAGGAGTTGGGGCGGACTGGACTAGAAGACATGCACATCCACATATCGAGGATAGACTATGGCCCTGGTGGGGAGAGAAGGCATCTGAACCTGGCAGGCGTCGACCTGCGCTACGTTGAGCTCTTGCAGGCTCTGAAAGACTTCCAGGCAGGTGGGCTGGTGGCATGCGAGAGTCCCACTCTGGAAGAAGACGCTCTGCTCTTGCAGAGGACGTATCGTGGTTTGGTTAGAGGCTAGAGCAGATTCGCCAAACAAAACAAGAAGGCATCCTGGCTGTTCAGGCCCGGATGCCTTCTTGCGTTTCTTAGGTGATCAGTAGTGCCCCCCTTGCTGGTTACTGGGTGCTCGATTCAGTAATGGGCACGGATGGCTGATCTGGGATAGGTATGGGGCGGAATGGTAAGAAATTCTCACCAGAAAGCTCATCAGCGCCGATGTCTGCCACAGCTTGCTCATCTTCGTTTCCGTCAAAGGGGCGCGAGTCACCATCTAAGTCGGTGCCTGGTGGAGTGGCTGGGTCGCCTGCGTCAATACAGGGAGAGCTTGTCAGTAGGTGATAGTTGCCCGCCGCTGGATCGGCCAAAAGGGGATCCTCATGGATATCGTGGGACCCAGGAGTCAGGTTGTAGTAGTCATTGGGGGTGTTCCCCCAGAAGTTGTTGTAGTCATTGATAGGCGTCCCGTCGTGGTTGTGGATGCCCCCGGACGACAAAGCGCTGTTGTTGGCGACGATGTTGTTACCGATGATGGGAGAGCCTTTCAGGTTGAAGATGCCGCCACCGAAGATAGCCGCCGAGTTGCCAACGAAAGTGTTGTTGATGATGGCGGGCGCACCGCTGGCTACATATATGCCGCCTCCCAGTATGGCTGCTGCATTATCAACGATGAAGTTGTTGTGGATGCTAGGCAAGCCGCCATCGATGTAGATCCCGCCACCGAACAGAGTAGCTGAGTTGCTGGTGATGATGTTGTTCTCAAGTTTCGGTGAGGCGTCATGGATGTAGATGCCACCCCCGTAGTCGGTGTTGCCACCCGTGATCGTGAAGCCGGAGAGGACGGTATTGCCCATGATCTCGGCGCCACTAGCCGTAACCACCGGCCCAGAGCCATTGCCGTTGAGTACCGTCACCGCAGCTCCGGCTCCATAGACTCTCACCCCACTCTTCATGCTGATGGCTTCGTTGTATGTGCCGGGGTTCACGACGATGGTATCGCCATACCTAGCCTCGCTAATGGCCGCGTCAATGCTGCTGTACGACTCGCCGGTGTTTAGGTTCTCTATCATGCCGGTGAAGGGGACAGAGATCGTCTCAGACTGCGAGCCGGCACTGACGGTGACGATAGCTGTGCCCACCTCGGTGCTGGAGGTTAGTGTAGCTGTAGCCTTTCCATCAATCGTGGTACTGACATAGGGATTGGTTGGGAAGCGGCCTAAGCTAGCACTGAAGGTGACTGGTGTGCCATCGGCTATGAGGTTGCCATCTGTACCGGTTACGTCAGCGGTAATGGTAGTAGTAGAAGTGCCGTCGGCGACTACTACGGTTGGGATGGCTTTGACTGAAACCCTGCTCACCGGAGGACTCACGGTGACGGCCATGGAACTGATGTTGTTAGCAGGATTAACTTCCATCCCGCTACCAGAGATCTGGGCAGTGTTGGTGATGACTGCCCCATTTGAGATATCAGGGTCTACTTCCGCTACGATGGTGATCACTCCGGACTCTCCTGGGTTCAACTGGTCAATCCGCCAACTTAGAGGGCCGGATTCCGATGCTGTTACTTTGTCATCGTGGATAGAGCGAGCATTTCTTAGCCCTGGGGTTTCAGAGTCGGAGATCATGACATCGAAAGCTGTAGCCGCTCCATCGTTAGTGTAGGTCATGGTGTAGGCGATGGTTGCTCCTGGGATGACATAGGTTGATAGTGTGGCCTGGTAGCTTATTGATAGATCTATTTGCGGGGAGATGACGTAAGCCTCGCCAGCCTTCTTGCGATTGCCATCCGGGCCATCGGCCCAGTTGGCTCCCACGATGATGTCGTCGAGGTCATCGCCATTTACATCTCCGGTGGCTACCGAGGTGCCAGCCTGATCACCTGCATCGGTCCCGCTGATAATCAGGGCATCCCCATGGGCCAGGTCTAGAGTGCCTGCGATGGTTGGAGCCCCCATCACTATTCGTGCCTCACCGGCTTTGCTTTGGCTGTTGTCTGGGCCACCGGCGAAGCTCGCTCCGATGACGATCTCATCGTAACCATCGCCGTTCACGTCCCCGCTGGCCACGGAGATTCCAGCCCTATCGCCTCTGTCGGCTCCGTAAACGGTGAAGTCGGCTTGTTTGCGCAAGTCTACCGATTTCATGTGTGAGGTCTCCGCGATAGAATCAGAGCCCAGCACCACGTGAACTTCGCCGGCCCAGGTGCGCCCATTGCTTGGGCCATCGGCATAAGTGGCTCCCACTAAGAGATCGTCGTAACCGTCACCATTTACGTCTCCACTGGCAACCGATGTGCCGGCCCGGTCTTGAGTATCGGCGCCGAAGATGGTCAGGTCGGAGTTACGGCGGAGGTCGCACATTCTGCTCTCGAAGCGCTCCGAACTCAACACCACGTAGGCCCCGCCGGCCTGAGGGCGATCGTTTTGTGGGCCGTCGGTCCACAGGGCTCCGACGATGATGTCTCCGTGCTGGTCGTTGTTGAGATCACCGATGGCTACGGAGGAACCGACGTGGTCTTGCTTCTCCTCACCGTAGATGATCAGGTCGGCCTGGCCGTACATCTCCATGCTACTGGGGAGGGAGTTCGACCCTAGCACGACGTAGACCTCGCCGGCATCCTCGCGTCGGTGGCCTGGGCCTAGCCCATCGGCCCACTCAGCTCCGATGACGATGTCGGCATACTGGTCATTGTTGATGTTGCCGGTGGCCAGCGAGGTGCCGATCTGGTCACGGATATTGGGGCCGTACATGACAACGTCGGCCTGGATGCTCAGGTCTATCGTGTCGGCGATGGAGTCTGAGCCGTAAACGACGTAGACGTCGCCGCATTCGACGCGGGTGTTTCCCGGGCCATCAGCCCACTCAGCGGCGATAACGATGTCATCGAATCCGTCACCGTTGACATCGCCGCTGGCCACTGCGCTGCCGGCATAGTCGCGGGCGTCGGCGCCATAGATCACCACGTCGGCCTGGGAGGCAAGGTCTACCATGCCATAGACATCGGCTGGCCCAAACACCACGTAGACACGGCCAGCGAACCCGTGTCGGTAGTCTGGTCCGTTGGCACGGAAGGCCCCGATGATGACGTCGTCCAGACCATCGCCGTTGACGTCTCCGCT
>CAZGKH010000258.1:0-6057 GCA_964525665.1 uncultured Anaerolineae bacterium
TTCATACACCTGCCACAGAAGTCTTCCACACCGAAAAAGTGGGGCTCGTCGGGCACCAGAGGTAGATCGGTAAGCACCTTGCAAAGCCGCACGCGGGGACCGAACTTTTCGGTGATGAGCAACCCGTTGCGGCCTAGTTCCCCCAGGCCAGCCTCGAGAGCAATGGGGATGCTCAGGGCCGTATCGTTGCCGCAGGGGATGGCTCTGTGGCCCAGATTGCGGATGAATTGGGCCATCAGGCCCGCCACAAATGCCATCTTGGAGTAGCCTAACCCTGTCGCCGCCGCCGCCCCGCCAGTGGGCGAGGTCTGGATGAAAGAGTAATCCATCTCAATGGCCATGGCGACGGCATAGCGATAGTCCTCTGGAATCTCGAGCGGTCTATGCTCTCCGGTGACGTCATCGCTGACAGATGAGTAGAGCCATCGCCAGTCCAGTTCGCAGATGCCTACCAGGGAGGCGCCAAAGAAGCGGGCCGCCCTCTTGACCTTTCTGGACACCTGGGCCGGATCGGACGTATCTATCTTTAGGTCTACGGGTATCTTGGCGCTTTCGGGGTCTGGCCCTTCCCAGGCGTACAGTCCCTTGTGGTTCGATCCCAGGCACCCCATGGCGAAGTAGTTCTCCACATACCAGGAGGCATCGCCAAGCGCGTGATCCTCGTGCCTGTAGCCGGGCTTGTCTTGTACCTGAGCCGGGCCGTAGAAAGCTGCGGCCCGCTCTATCCACTTTGGGTCATACCGGCTTCTCCTAAACATGTCATTTCGCTGATCGAATCGCTCAATGGAACCAACCAGGAGTTTTCGGTATTTCTCTTTGGCGTTCACCCTGACCTCTTCTCTGTTGATGTTTAGTGATACTCAAGCCAGACCCTCTTCTGTTTTGTACCGAGCGATCTCGGTCCGGATGGCGTCGCGCTCGCTGATGGCTTCCCCGACTGGTTTGACCAGCTTTTCCTCCCAACCGCCGAGCAGCCCGGCCAGCCTTCCCAGGAAAGCCTCCAGGGGATCTAAGAGCTTGGTCACGATGGGGTCTATCAGACTGGCCTTGAGGCCCTTGCCTTCCTCTTCAGAAAACCAATCGCGGCGCAAAGGTTCGAGCAGTTTGGTGTTGACGCCCTCCACGGTCTCGGGAATGCTGGTCACCAGGTCGCCAAGACGGTCTAGAATGGCCCTGATCTTGTCGCCGTAGCCGAAGGGCAGCAAGTCCAGCACGGAGTCGAAAAAGCTGCCCAGGGCGTCGGTGATGGGCTCGGCCCTCTCTAGCACGCTTTCAATGGTATCCTCCAAGGCTTGCAGTCTGTCGGCCAGGGCTGAGATCACCCTCTCAGTCCACCCGATGCCGGCCCGAATGGTGGGGAATACTCCCTCGAAGTCCGAGAGGAGTTCTTCGACAGCATCCAGGCCGCCTTTGATGGCCAAGCTCCCGCTCTCCACCCCGTTGAGCAGCAACCCCACAGCAGCGATGGCTGTGCTCACGATGGCGTCCAACTCGATCCTCTCCAGGTTCTCGTAAAGCGCCAGCAGTCCCTTCAGCTTGAGGGTTTCGACGGCTGCTTCCAACTCGGCCGCTGTGCGACCCGCAGCCGTTCCCCCCTTCCAGGCCACCAGGCTGCCGCCAACGCCTACCGTTAAGCTGGCTGCCCCGCCGACCAGAGCGCCTTGCAGGAAACGCCGCCGGGTCATCCCCTCTGGGACCAGCATTTTGCCGTTGGCCTCTACTTGCTCTGTGAGCTCTTCGAGCCTCAGAAGGGTTTCGTGATCGAGGGCCTGCAGGCGCTCATTGATGCGCTCGATTACTTGTCCGCGCCCGTTTTCGTTGACTCCCGTTTCCATGGCCTCTTACTCCTGATGAGCATTGTGTACGATTATTATATAGCATAATCGTCGCTGATGCAAAGAACGGCGTGTCGTTTCTTTCGCGGCGATGGGGGCTGCATGATGATTTTTGTTGCCTGTTGCCAACATAGCCAAAATCTGTTATACTATGCGTATCAGAAATAGCAAGGAGGATCTATCTGTTGACTCGCAAAGTCTTTACGCTGATGTTCATCAGTGTCGTACTCTGTGGCCTCATCGCTTCGGCGGCCCTGGGGCGTGTGCTCACGACCTCGGCCAGTTCGCTGCAAGCCTGTGTGCTGTTGGTGGATGATGATCAAAATGGCCCGGACGTGCGCGCGTACTACACCTCCACCCTGGACGAACTGGGCGAGGCTTATGATGTCTGGGATGTGGCTACCCAGGGCGATCCGTCTGTAGATGACCTCGTGGACTACAGCATGGTCATCTGGTTCACAGGCTATCCCCGCAGCGACACCTTCACCTTGGCCAACGAAACGGCGGCGGCGGCCTATCTCGATGCAGAGGGACGTTTCTTTCTCTCTAGCGAGGACTATCTCTATGATAGAGGAGTGACCTCGTTCGGCCAGACTCGTCTGCGCATCAGCAATTATACCAACGACGTGAACGGGACGACCCTCGAGGGCACTGGCATGCCACCCGGCGACCAGTTGGGCCCCTACAACCTGATACCGCCCGATGGTTGGCCGGGAGACCTCTACACCGATGACGTCGTCAGATGGGGCGGCTGAGGGGTCTACTCGCCTTTCCGTTGGGAAGGTGACGGTGAGACCAACTCCACCAGCTACAAATGCAGCACCACCGACTACAGGACGGTCTTTCTCGCCTGGCCTTTTGAGGGTCTGGCGAACCTGGCGGATCGCGCAGGTGTGATGGAATCTGTCATCGGCTGGTTCGGGGGGTGCGAGATACCGCCCACAGTGACGCCAACACCGACGTCAACGCCAACGTCTACTCTGACAACGACTCCAACATCCACTCCGCCGACTACGACTACGCCAACTTCGACGCCCGTGTTATCCTATCATCACGTTTACCTGCCGATCATCGTGAAGTGAGGGAAAGGCTACCGATGCGCTTGCTGAGTTTTGCCATTCTGCTCGTCGTGGCCTTGTTGGTGATAGAGGCACCCCTACCGGTCTTTGCCGATGACCAGTGACCGACGCCAACCCCGACCGTGCCGTCGGGAACGCCAACGGGCGCCCCCGTGGGCCCCACTCCGACGTCGTCCTGCTCAACCGACACACCGACGCCTGTTCCACTGACGGATACGCCACTGCCGCCCACTTCGACGCCAATCCCGCCAACCGACACACCGCTGCCGCCCACACCGACGTCGGTTGCGCCGACTGACACGCCGTTGCCGCCTGCGCCCACCTCGGCTCGCCCAACGGACACGCCAGCGCCCCCGCCCGTCACGCCGACGCCCCTACCGGCAGTCACCACTACGCCGACCAGTTCACCGACCGTGGTCGTTATCGAAACAGCCGAAGCCCAACCGGGGCTTCCTGCTACCGGAGGGGACTTGGGGGAAAGTCTGGCTCTCTGGTGGACGCTGATGACGGGGGCGGCTGCGTTGCTGATCTGCGGGGGGACGCTTTTGCTCTGGCGAAGGCAGAAGACACGAGAGAGATAGCTTTTTGAGGAATAACAATAAAACGACTAAGGAGGTACTACCATGTCAAACAAGAGGGAAAAGCAATTGAGGGCCAGAGGTTACTTGATGGTGTGCGTATTGCTGGGCGTCATAGGTGCGCTGCTGGCGGTCGGTGGGGCGGCTGCTCTTCAGGGAGCGGGCGTGGAGATCGGGCCTGCCCATACGCGGCAAGCCTATGTTGGAGATACCGTCCTCTATGATCACACGCTGACCAATACTGGCACGATGACAGACACGTTCACCCTGGAGGTTTTGTCAACGCAAGGTTGGTCGGTGGAGCTGGTAGGGGCAACTCAGCCGACGGGGACATTGTCGCTGCAAGTCGCGCCGCAGGTCACAGCGCCATTCCAGATCAGCCTTACGATCCCCGAGGACGCTATTGGTCTGACGGACACCACGATTGTCACTGCCAGATCGCAGCTAAGCCCTACTGTTCAGGGCTCCGCCACCGACACGACGACTGTGGTGTATCATCGTATCATCTTGCCTTTCGTGGCCAAGCGTTGGCCGCCGGTGCCCTATCCAGCCACATTGAATCCCATTGACAACTCAGATGGGGACGCATACTACACCGTGAGCTGGCTTGCGGCGGATCTGGCGGACACCTACATCCTGGAAGAAGACGACAACGCCGACTTCTCCAGCCCCACTGTAGTCTACGACAGTGCTGACACTTGGTGGTCGGTGCCTTCCCCCGGCAAAACGTCCGGAGCCTCCTACTACTACCGCGTGCGCGGTCACAACCAGTGGGGGTATGGGGACTACAGTAACACCGAGTCGGTCAGCGTGTCGCCGTTCCTGGTCGCAGATACCCAGCTCGAGGTTGGACAGTGCACCACACTGAGCTGGAATTTCACCGGCATCAAGAAGCTTCACATCAGGTATGGATTTGGATACTCCAAGGTGGGAGCTGATGGACAGGGTTCTCGACAGGTTTGCCCCAGCATCACTACTACCTATGAAGCAACAGTGCTCAGGCAAGACGATAGCACGGAGACCTATAAGCTGACGGTCTACGTCACCGGCACTGGGTGTGCTGACCCGATAGTCTGGCTGTTCGAGCCGACCGCCGATGAAGTTGATCCTGGCGAAAAGTTCAGCGTCTTTTGGAGCGTGGAATGTGCCAAGGCTGTCTGGCTCCAGATTGGAAATGGAGCCGAGCAGGCACAGGTGGGCCAGGGCTTTGCGGAGGTGGCGATCTACGAAGATACTCAATTCAAGCTCAAGATCAAAAGAGAGCAGGGCGACTATGTCTATGCAAAGTTTACCGTAGACGTGAAGTAGTGACGGGAGGCCTGCCCCTTCGATCCCGTTCGCGGCGCTGATTCCGCTGCAAAACTCCTGGTTCTCAGTGGTGGGGTTTAATTCAAGATGTAGGGGGATGCCAGGCAACCGGTATCCCCCTACTCGGACGGCGGCATCAATCGTTCAGTGAAGATGAGAAGGATGAAGAGCTATTCGATGGAAGAGATGGTCAATCTGAAGGATCCTGCCAGCATACAAGCCAGAAAGCCCTTGCTGGTCGCTCATCGGGGAGGCGTAGTCGCGCCCGACGCTCCAGAGAACTCGCTGGCTGCCATTCAGTTGGCAGCCAGACAAGGTTATGACATGGTAGAGCTGGACGTCAGGGAAGCGAAGGACCAGGAGCCGGTCGTGTTCCATGGTCTGGGAGGGAGCAGTCTGTTCGTGGACTGCGGCATTGAGCGGGGCATTGAAGATTTGACAAGTGACGAGCTGACGGCTGTCTACTATCGAGCCAGCAGTGAACGCATCGCTACTCTGGCTCAAGCCCTGGCGTTGTGCCAGACTCTGAATCTGGCGGTGATGTTGGACATCAAGACCGACGCGCCCTCCGAGATGTTGTTACGACGGATTGCTGAACTGTCGGGATCCCATGAGCTTGGCTCTGCCACCGTCACCATCTCGCATCACCCACTCATCCGCGAGTATCTGGCCGATCTGGCGATATTGCCCGTCTCGGAGCAAGATGCCCAGCGAGTGTATGGTGGTGAGATCCTCTCGCTGCAGGGACAATTCTGGTTCGGCTGGGCGGCGAGGCTGCCTGATGCGGCGGTGAGTTTGCTTCAACAGAGCGGTGCTTTCGTCATCGCTGCCATCAACACCTTTCACTATCCAGTCCATGCGCGCTACGAGCTAGCGCGTCAGGACGCACAGCGTCTCCTCGCGGCAGGGGCGGATGGCTTCCAGATTGATTCGGTGTACGCGGACATCTTTCTGGAGTCGGATGGGGAATGAGACGCTTCCGAGGGTATATCTTCGATCTGGATGGCACCATCTACCTGGGCGAACGAGCGATCCCCGGCGCGCCAGAGACCGTGCGTTGCCTGCGCGATGCTGGTTGCCACGTGATGTTCATATCCAACAAGCCGCTGGAGCCCAGGGAACGCTACGCCGAAAAACTCACCCGCCTGGGCATCCCCACCGACCCAGCCGATGTGCTCACCTCCGGACACGTGCTGGGGCCCTGGCCGGCGGGCGAGGCCCCCGGCGGGGGGGGGGTCGGGGCCGGCGTGGCCCCAC
>CAZGKH010000259.1:0-3287 GCA_964525665.1 uncultured Anaerolineae bacterium
GAAGGTCTCCGACCGAGCCCTCCCGCCTTCGGTCAGAGACCTCGGCGATCAAAAGGAGGGTATACCATTGACCCGCACAAACGTACGCCAGAGGAGGTGGTGGCCAGCTTCTTCCATAAGTGATGAGACCTCAGACCGCAAAGAAACCGCATCAGAGCGTGTCAAACCGCAGAATAAACAGTTGTGGGCCACGTTGGAGGGCAAAGACACGGCTCTAGAGCGATTAGCCGAACAGATCGAGAAGCGTGAAGGTTCTCACATTAAACATCGTGTTGCCTTGACCGACGGCTGTAAAGCCCTGCAAAAACGAGTCCTGAGCTACTGCCCAGACTTCACTCTCATCCTGGATTTCATTCATGGCAACGAATACCTCTGGGATGCCGCCAACTGCCTGTTCGATGAGAAAGACCCGCAACGTGTATCCTGGGCAGAAGAGCAAACGCTGCAGATACTTTCAGGCAAGGCAGAGCAGGTCATTGCCGATTTTCGCAGCCCAGCCCAGGCTCCCAAATGCACCAAAGCCCAACGCAAGGAACTCGAAAAAGCGGCCAACTACTTCGAACGCAATCTTCCCTACATGGCCTACGACTACTATCTCGCCCAGGGATGGCCCATTGCCTCAGGCGTCATTGAAGGGGCCTGTCGCCACTTAGACCGCTTTGAACTCTCTGGGATGCGCTGGACACAAGCCGGCGCTGAAAACCTCCTTCGCCTACGCGCTGTGGCTGAAAATGGGGACTGGCATGAACCTTGACTTTGTAATTGTCAGCCATCTCCCACCTCCAGCACATTTTGCCGGATATGATACCACACAGGTCGAACTTTTTCGGTAGGCAAAGTGGACAACGCCTCAAGGACCTCTCCAGCTTGTGTGCGTGTTACCATCGGCGACCCTCCTTTCATGCCATGGCTCATGATCTCTTACGTTCATTTTATCACAAAGTGGCAGACACGTCAACGAGGAACTAACCGTCTCAACCCCTCCAACACCGCTCTGAGATCATCGGGCAGCTCTGCCACAAGCTCAATATACTCATCAGTGCCGGGCAGGCGAAAGCCCAGGGCTTGGGCATGGAGGAATTGGCGTCGCAAGAGGATCAGTCGCTGTTTGCGGTAGCCATATACTGGATCTCCGGCGAGAGGGTGGCCGATGGAGGCAAAGTGGACGCGCACTTGATGGGTGCGGCCGGTCTCAGGCTCGGCTTCCACCAAAGTGTAGAGACGTCTACCCTTGCCCATTTCGCCGCCGAAGTACTCCACGACCCGATACTCTGTGCGAGCCTCGCGCCCCCCCTCCACCACGGCCATTCGCTTGCGGCGCTTCTTGTCCCGCCCAATGGGAGCCTCGATGACGCCGTGCACTGGCTCCAGGCGTCCCTCCAGCAAAGCCACGTAAATCTTATGCACCTCCCGACCCTTGAACTGGCGCTGGAGGTGCCGCCGGGCCGAATCATTCTTGGCCACGATGATCAGGCCTGAGGTATCCTTATCCAGGCGATGGACGATGCCCGGCCGCGGATCACCCTCCGCACCCGCCAGATCCGGGTAATGGGCCAAGACGGCGTTGACCAACGTCCCCGTGCGGTGGCCATAGGCGGGATGAACCACCATCCCCGGCGGCTTGTTTACCACGATAATGTCCTTATCCTCGTAGACGATGTCCAGGGGGATTGATTCAGGCCGCACTTCCAGGATCTCTGGCGGCGGGATGCGCACCACTACCAGGTCGCTGACCTCCAACCGGTAGCTGGGCTTGGCTATCCCCCCGTTGACCGTGATCAACCCTTCCTCGATTAGCTTCTGGGCGCGCGAGCGGGAGAGGTCCGGCACCATCTGGGTGATGTACTTGTCCAGACGTTCTCCGCCCTCGCTCGCGCTCAACTCGATGGTCTTTTCCACTCAAGCCCCCCAAAAAAGAACGACCGAGGCCATAGGCTCTCGGTGCGCCAAATACTGCATTCTTTTTATCCTCTCAAACTAATCGCAGGAACTCCCCAGGAGTTAGTCCTGCATCCTTGATGATTCTGGAAAGTGTTCCTCGTTTCATAGCCTTGTTGTGCCAGGGAACGGATACAGGGTTGGGGTGCCCATCCTTGTACAGGATTATGTGACTGCCCGTTTGGTGATCCTCATAGAAACCAGCCTTCCTTAGAGCCTTCAGCACCTTGCGTGGTCGTAACGCTGGCAACCTGGGGTTCAAGCCGGCACTCCCACCATGGCAATCTTGACTCTGTCAAGGTCGGGGATGTAAAGGCCATGCTTCTTCGCAACAGCCAGCCAACCCTGGATGGCGTCCCCAATGTTCTCTAAGGCCTCCTCTTCAGTATCGCCCTCCGATATGCACCCTGGAAGAGCAGGGGCCACCACCGTGTATCCCCCTTCTTCTGCTGGAATCAAGACGACTTCGTAGTTTGTCATCCAATGTCCTCCAATCTCTAATCTCTAACCTCCAACCCCCAATCCTCACCATGACGGAAGAGGTGGAAAGCTAAGATCACCACTCCTACAAAAACGGAACTGTCGGCCACGTTGAAGACGGGCCAGACCTTGAAATCAATGAAGTCTATGACGTGGCCGTAGAGCAAACGATTCAACAAGTTGCCGAGGGCTCCACCTAACTGTAAGCCCAGGCTGACCTGAATCAACCAATGATCGCTCGGCAAGTGGCGGTAGTAGACGATGATGGCCACTATCACCACTACGGCGATGATCATGAACACGCCCCCGAAATCAGGAAACAACCCAAAGGCTGCGCCCGTGTTGGTCACGTAGGTCAGGCTCACCCAACGATCCAGAGCGGCCACAGGGTTCCAGGACTCGCCGGGCCTAAAGTTGGTCATCACCACCCACTTGCTGATTTGGTCAATCACCAGGGTGACAATGGCAACCGCTGGCAAGAGTAACCCTCTCCACTTCTTCTCACGAGGCAAAAGGCAAACTCCTCTACTACCTCTCGCGCTGCTTCTGGCACCGGATGCACAGGGTGGCGGAAGGAAGGGCCTTCAAACGAGCACGATCTATCTTACCGCCGCAGTCCTCGCACAACCCATAGGTGCCCTTATCAAACTTCTCCAGAGCGTCATTCGCCTGGCCCAAGAGACGTTGTAGATTCTGGCGCAAGGCGTGGTTCTTGGTGTTTTCCAATACCTCGGTAGCATCATCCGCGATGTGGGTGCTGTAGCCAGGGTTATCCTGCTCCGTCACCACCAACCTCTCTAAATCCTCCATCAGGCGTCTGCGTTCCTCTTCGAGCCGTTTTCTGAACAATGAATCAGCCCCATCCATCA
>CAZGKH010000259.1:3387-6036 GCA_964525665.1 uncultured Anaerolineae bacterium
CGTCTGCGTTCCTCTTCGAGCCGTTTTCTGAACAATGAATCAGCCCCATCCATCACAACCTCCTCATTTAATCTCACCATCAGGCTGACTTGTTGCCTATTCTACTCTATTGTCACTAAAAAGGCAAATCTTCAAGGATTGAGGTGCCCGGCACCTGAGTCTTCTTCGGGCTCGGTCGGGAGACCTTCGCCCATCCATCAAGGGTACTTTCACTCTTTCAGCACCAATCCCAAGCTGATCTCCTCACCCTCGATCTCGAAGGTCTGGACATGAGGCTCGGTCGGGAGACCTTCGCCCATCAAGGCTGCCAAATCACCTTCGATCAACTCTGTGGAGAGGGTCTCGCCCTTGATGTACTCACCGAGGGCTTCCAGCACCTCCTGCAGGGGCAGGTCTGCCTGATAATAGGTGATGATGCGATCTTCGATGTGGAAGCCGGCCTCCTTGCGCATGGTCTGGATGCGCCGCACCAGCTCGCGGGCCAGGCCCTCTTGGATCAGACCCTTATCGAGGGTAGTGCTGACGGCCGCCAGGTAGCCAGCCTCCTCGGCTACAGCATAGCCTTCCCTGGCTTCGGTTCGCACCTCCAACTCCTCAGGCAAGAGGTCCACGGTCTGCCCCTCGACCTCCACAGTGACGCTCTCGCCAGCCTGCACACGCCGGGCCAGCTCAGCTTGATCCAGTTCGGCCAGAGCTGCGCGGATCTTGGGGAAAAGGGGGCCATACTTTCTGCCCAAGAGATGCGGTAGAGGGGCTACGCGGTAGCCAACCACCTGAGCAGCATCCTCCAGGAAGACCAACTCCTTGACGTTAAGCTCATCCAACACCTGATCACCCAGACGACGGAGGGACTCGGCCTCGCTTTCAACCCGCACTTTGAACATGGCCTGAGCCAAAGGCTGGCGTAGCTTGATGCCAACTCGGTTGCGAGCTCCGTGCCCCAGGCTCACCAGACGCATGACCAGCCGCGTGTCCTCCACCAGTTGCTCGTCTATGAGAGCCTCGTCGGCTTGGGGGTAGTCGCAGAGATGGACGCTCTCCGGCGCCGTCGCGTCAACGCTCCTCACCAGGTTCTGGTACATCTCCTCGGCGATGAAGGGCATAAACGGGGTCAGCAACTTGGACAGAGTGGTCAGGCATTCGTAGAGAGTGGCGTAGGCAGCCGTCTTATCCTCGTCCTCCTCACCCTTCCAGAAGCGGCGGCGGCTGCGACGCACGTACCAGTTAGAGAGGTCTTCAACGAAGCGCTGGAAGGGGCGGGCTGCTCCGGTCACGTCGTAATTGTCCAGAGCGGCGGTTACCCGCTGGATGAGCAGGTGCAACTCGGAGAGTATCCAGCGGTCTAGAGGTTGGAAACTGGAAGTTGGAAGTTGGAAGTTGGACATTGGATTTCCAGCCTCCAATCTCCAATCTCCAAAATCCAGATTGGCATAGGTCACGAAGAAGGAGTACACGTTCCACAGGGTCAGCATGAAAGTCCGGATCACGTCGCCCACCAAGTCGACGGAGAAGCGACGGTCGTTACCCGGCGGCGAGGCGGTGTACAGGTACCAGCGCAGCGCATCGGCGCCGTGGGCATTGATGACCGTCCAGGGATCCACCACGTTGCCCCTGGACTTGGACATCTTCTCGCCTTCAGCGTCCAGGATCAGGCCCAGGCAAACACAGTTTTTGAAACACGGCTCGTTGAACAGCAGGGTGGAGATGGCGTGTAGACTATAGAACCACCCTCTGGTCTGATCCACGGCCTCGCAGATGAAGTCTGCCGGGAACTGCTCCGCGAACATCTCCTGATTGGCGAAGGGATAGTGCCACTGGGCCACAGGCATAGACCCTGAGTCGAACCAGGTATCTATCACCTCAGGCACGCGCCGCATCACGCCGCCACATTCCTTGCACTTGTAGATCACCTGGTCTATGTAGGGCCGGTGTAGGTCTAGATGTCCTAAGTCCCAAGTCCTAAGTCCTACGCCCGATCCTTCACTGACTTCGGACTTCGGGCCTCGGACCTTGGACTCCAACTCCTCGACGCTCCCGATGCACTCCTGCTGTCCACATTCGTCACAAACCCAGACAGGCAAGGGCGTCCCCCAGTAGCGCTCACGGCCCAGCGCCCAGTCCACATTGTTTTCCAGCCAGTTGCCGAAGCGACCGTCGCGGATGTGTTCCGGGTACCAGTTGATCTGGCGATTGAGATTCACCAGCTCATCCCTGTAGCGGGTGGTTTCGATATACCAGGTAGCCTTGGCGTAATAAAGAAGAGGCATCTTGCAGCGCCAGCAGAAGGGGTAGACATGGCTGTAGGTGCCCACCTTGTACATCAGTCCACGCCCCTGCAAGTCCTCGACGATCAGCGGATCGGCGTCTTTAACGAACAGTCCCCGCCAGAGGGTGACTTCGTCAATGAAAGCGCCACGGAGGTCAACGGTATGGAGCACAGGTAGATCGTACTCCTGACCCACCTCCAGGTCCTCTGCGCCGAAGGCGGGCGCAATGTGTACGATGCCCGTGCCGTCCTTGATGGTCACGAAATCGCCAGGGACCACGTAGCAGTAATCCTTCTCCACCGGCAAGAAGGTGAACAGCGGCTGATAGTGCTTCCCCAGCAGCTCCTTACCTGAGACGGTTCCTACTAGCTCGTAAGGATCC
>CAZGKH010000260.1:0-6028 GCA_964525665.1 uncultured Anaerolineae bacterium
GACCACCCCCATCAACGTCAGCAGCAGTACCTGCGTCCTGGTCTCGTTCATTTTCCCTCCTTGCGATCCAACTTCCCACACCGGGTACCTCAAGGCAAGCCGTGACGTTTGGCACGACCCCGAGCGCAGCCGGGGGAGCGAAACCGAAGGGCTCATCCAATGGCTAGGCGCGCCCAGATGGCCTCCAGGCTCCGCGCTCCGCCCAGGCGGCTCTGGTCTACGATGGCTCCGTCCTTGAGGAAATAGACCCGGTCGGCGAAGGCGGCGACCCGCGGGCTGTGCGTCACCAGCACCACGGTGCGTCCCCCCTCGTCGCACACCCGCCGCAGCAATTCCATCACCTCATCGCCCGCTCGCGTGTCAATATTGCCCGTGGGCTCGTCGGCCAATACGATCGCTGGCTCATTCACCAGCGCCCGCGCAATGGCCACCCGCTGCTGCTCCCCGCCGGAGAGTTGGGAGGGCAGGTGGTTGGCCCGTTCCGCCAACCCCACTGCGTCCAGCAACTCGCGGGCACGGGCCTCCAGGTCGAACTCGCACTGACGGCGGTAGGGGATCAGCGGCAGCATCACGTTCTCCACTGCCGAGAGAATCGGCACCAGGTTGAACAGTTGGAAGATGAAGCCGATTTTGGCGCGTCGGAAATCGGCCAGCGCGTTGCCCTGCAACGTGCTCACGTCTACTCGGTCCACCATTACCCCCCCCGCGGTGGGCTCGTCCAGCGTGCCGATCAGGTTGAGGAATGTGGACTTGCCAGAGCCCGAAGGCCCCGTGACGGCCACGAACTCCCCCCGCTCGATCGAGAGGTCCACCCCGTCCAGCGCGCGCACCTCCGTGCCGTTGGTGTAGATCTTGGTCAGTCCCTCCGTCACGATCATGGTCTCTGCTAGGTTACTCATTGCATCTCCCTCCACTCAAGATGTCTCATCCGGCTGGCCCCGCTTGGGTGGACGCCCGCGCGGCCGGCTGACGTGCCGGGGCAGGGGCATCCGGCGCAATTCGTCCAGCCGAGCTTCGCACATGTCCAGCCAGCGCAGGTCGGCCTCCAGGTGCATGATGGAGCTTTCCAGCAGCAGCAGCCAGGGGAGTTCGCTCGCGGGATCGGCCTCAGCGCGCATGTGGGTCAACTCGTGCATCTCGCTGAGCAGCTCCCGCCGTTGGGCTTGTAGCACCTCGCCCGGCGGCACCGGGCCGGAGAAAAGGCTGAGCATTAGCTTGGCGTGGAAGGCGTCGCGCAGGCGGTAGTCGCGAGACAGCGGCTCGCGGTACCAGCGCTCCAGTTCCGCCCTCCCATCCTGGGTCAGCTCGTAGGCGGTGCGCTCCGCCGCTTCGTCCACAGATGCGGGTTGGCGCACAACCAGGCCGTCCCGCTCCAACCGCGAGAGCGTGCTGTAGATTTGGCCGGTGTTGATCACCCAGTGGTCGCCCAGGGCCGTTTCCATCGATTTGTGCAGCTCGTAGCCATGAGTAGGAGTATGGTTGAGCAGGGCCAATAGGGTGTGTCTGACAGTCACGGCTCCTCCAGAAAATGTATACTGAGTATCTGTTTCGTGAAATAATTATATACTAGGCATACAATTTTGTCAAGTGGGTATCGGTGTTTTCTATGTCTCCGTGGTGAGTAAAGAAAAAAGCCGCCAGGTCGCGAAACCTAGGCGGCTTTTTGTTTGCCCCTGATTATCTGTAGTAGGGCCCAGCGATACGAGAAGAGGCCCGGCGCTGAAGCTTCTCCAGCTTCCGCTGCAGCCAGCGGCGCCAAAGAATCGGTCTCAAGCTTTGCCAGGCCTCCCCAGCTTCCTGTCCACTGACCTCCCTGCCGCTGAAGCGCTCCCTCACGTACAGGTCAGTGATGCACTGCACCGGGCCCTGCCCCTCAGGCACAGCGGTGATCAAGGCGGCAGCGTACTCATGCGGCGTTTGGTGTCGCTGGAACTGGATACCAAGTCGCTGGGCAAAATTGCACAGCCTCTCGTAGACTCGCTCCACCAGGTTCAATCCCTTCTGTTTACTCTCGCGCAGCATCCAAAGCGCTGCCAGCCCGACAGACGCCAGTAGCAAGATCAGGCCGACCAACCAGCGGACTGCTTGCTGTCTCCGTGGGGTTGGGCTAGCTAGGAACCCACCTTCACCTTCAGGCAAGTCTTCTTCGCCAAAGTCCTCTTCATGTCCCATTCTTGTGCTTCCGTCGCCCTCTTCCGACGGCTCAATGACCTTGGGGGGCTTGGGTCGAGCCAGGAGCGGCTTCGAGGCTGTAGGCTCGAATTCCACCCAGCCGTAGCGGGGGAAGTAGACCTCAACCCAAGCGTGAGCATTCTTTTCTCTCACCCGGTAGGTTCCCGTATCGGGGTTGTATTCACCCATGCCATAGCCTGCTGCCACTCGCGCCGGAATGCCAACCGACCGGGCCATCACGGCCATGGCCGAAGCGTAGTAGTCGCAATAGCCCTCGCGGACGTCGAAGAGGAAGTAGTCCACGCCGTCACGGTTCTTAGGCGGCGCTTCGATTAGCTCGTTGTACTCTATCTCTCGCAGATAGCTCTCCAGGGCCGTAGCTTTGTCGTAGGCATTGTCATAATCCCTGGTGACTTCCTTTGCCAGATCGCGCACACGCTGCGGCAGCTCCAACGGCAACCCAAGATAGCGGCCAAGGATCCAGTCTGGATAATCGTCTCCGGCCCTGCGCAGGGTGTCTGTGTCAGCTCCAGATATGGAAGAGATGACCGTGTAGCTCTGACCCTCTTTCAGATGGTAGCGACTATAGAGCATTGAGATGGGGGTAAGCACTTCGGGATTCTCGGCTATGTAGGATTCGGCTTCCTCGCCTGGTGGAATAGGGGGCACATAACTCACCACTGCCCAGGCCGACAGATCCACCCGAAGAGGCTCAGCGGCGGCAAAGAGCATGGTCCTTCCAGGCAAAAACGTGGTGATGGTTTGAGTGATCTCCTGGCGCAGCTCATATTCAGGCAGCACCAGGGAGGAATCGCTGCCTTCCATGCTCACGGTTTCCCGGTCACGATTGAGCCAGCCAGAGCCGGTATACTGGTCGTAGAAGGCCGCGCGCCAATATCGTCCCATGGAGGCTTCCACGTCCATCACGGCTATCTCGCTGAGGTGGACAGGCCCTGTCAGGCCCAGCGAATTGCTGAAGGGATTGGGATAGGTTTTGCCATAGTTTCTAACGGCGGAGAACAAGCGACCCCAGTTCTCTTGCATCCTCTGCCAGGGTTTGTCCAGAAACCCGCCGATTTCGGAGAACTTTTCGCTAGCGGCAGCACTGGGCGCCAACCAGGCGAAAGAGATGACCACCAGGGACAATATGATCCCCGCCCGGAAGAAGGCCGAGCTGATATCGGCGCTATAGCTGACTTTGGCCCTTCGCCACTCTTGTTTCCGAATCAGAAGGTTGGAGTTCATTACTACGAGTAGTGCGAAGAAAAGATAGCCTACCAGGTACAACTCCAACCGTGGGGAGGCATAATAGAGATTCCATAGCAAGATCAGGCCACAGGGGACGATGGATTGCCAGGCTTTGCGCTCGCGGAAATTGTACCAGACAGAGAGATAGCCCGCAAACCAGAGGATCATGGCCAAGAACAGGACGAAAATGAGGTTGTCCTCGCTGGTGCCGCCGTGGGTCGCCGTCCACATCCACTCGTTTACGCGAACCGCCAGCTCAATCAATTTCTCACGCCAGGTGAACTGAGGAGCCAAGAGATTTCCTCCCAGGAACGCCACCCAGGCTATCCCGTAGACCGTGCCGAATACATGGGCGATCTCACCGGAAAACTGGCTCTTAGCCAGGAGGAAGCCCGCGAGAGCGGAACCTACGGCCACCAGGTATAGGATGTTCAGGCCCTCGGCCCACTTGGCGGTGTGGATGGGCCAGGCTACGCTAAGGAGCATGCAGATTATCAAAACAAGGACCATCCATCCTTCTAACAATCTCGAATCAGACTTCATTTTCAGTACACTCGTTTTTTGATAATACCGGGGCAATGCTGGTGTCCAGGAGATCTTGTCTCCTGGCAGCAAGCGAGAAACACCGCCGCTTCTTCGTCTTGGCTAGCCTTCGTTAATGTAATACTGTCGAGTGATCAAAAAGGTTCACTCACCCCTGCACAAGTCTGATAACAATTATACCTCAAAACCAGGTTTGACACAAAGTCGCCAAGAATCGGCCAACTTTCCATCAAGCGCACAATGTGGTACAATGTATTTGTATAATCTGCAGAGGGCGGGAGGGAAGAATGGCCAAGAAGCTTCTATTTCCTGGGCAACTGGATGATGAAAGAATCATCATCTTCGAGCGAAGGTATTGGTTCACGATCATCAAGTGGATAAGGCGCCCCCTGTTTTTTCTCCTCATCTCTTTGTTGATTGCTCTGGTCGTTACCACGCTCTTAGAACCTCTCTCAGCCTTCAGGCGGGTCTTTTATTGGCTACTCATTTTAGCCCCGACGCTGACCTGGCTCGGGTGGCAAGCCTTGGATTGGGAGAACGATCGCTATATCGTAACAGACAAGCGCGTGATTCACATCGAGAAAGTATACCTGACGCGAGAGAAACGGGACGAAGCTCCCTTGGCTATGATTCAGGATGTCGTTGTTGACATGAAGGGCCTCATGACCCATTTGCTCTACTTTGGCGACGTAGTCATCCAAACCGCTGGCACGCTGGGCACGATCCGTTTCAAGGGCATCCAGAAGCCTCGCAAAGTCCAGGCCCAGATTCTTGCTCTAATGTCGCGGGTCAAGGGGCCGTCGCCCGTGGAGGAAGAACCGCAAGCAACACAAATTATCCGCGAGATAGTTGGTTGGCCCGAACTGGAGCCCCAACCCCTCCCTGCTACCGCGGAGGGTTTGCGCTGGGAGAGCGAGAAGCCAAGACGGGCGCAACTCTTGGAGGTGGTCAAGATGATGGTTTTCGCCAAACCGGTCTTCGGCGAAAACCAGAAGATCTGGCGCAAACACTGGTGGGTTTTGCTCGAAGAGATGATCTCTCCCGTGCTTTCCTTTGTCATCGCGTTAATTCTCTGGTCAGCAGCTTCCCTCTTCTTTGGTTTTAGCCTCTGGTTTGATTTGCTTCTTGGTATCTCCATGGTCGCAATTTCCGTGCGGGTTATCTGGTTGATTATAGATTGGCGGAATGACCTATACGTCATAACCGATGATCGTGCCATTGACATCGAAAAAGTACCTTTCACTCGTGAACATCGTAGAGAGGCCGGGTTGGACAGGATACAAGATGTTCGTTACCTGCAGGAAGGCTTTATCGCCACCCGGCTTGATTTTGGCAACGTGCGCTTGGAGACGGCGGGCGGGATAGGAGAATTCACCTTTGATTCTATACCTCATCCCAGGCAGGTGCAAATCGAGATATTCAGTCGAATAGAGCAATTTCGTAAAGAGGCGGGGCGACGGAGAAGGGAAGCGAGACAACACGAACTCCTCGATCTGTTAGGCCGCTATCACCAAGGGGTTCAAGGCTACAGCGAAACCGAGTCTTAAGCTCGCTTCGTTGACAAAAGACAGTTTTCGTGATATATTTCAGGTGCTTTCATGCCAAAGCCGGTTGTGTACTGAGTGAGGATAGATAAAGGAGTGTAATCTTGACTGAACACGCGTATATCGGGGACATCGCCGCCCACGTGGGCCAGGAAGTAACCCTCAAAGGCTGGCTCTATAACAAAACAGATAAAGGGAGGCTGCAATTCCTCTTGGTGCGGGATGGCACAGGGGTTATCCAGGCTGTGGTCTTTGAGGATGACGCATCTCCTGAGGGGGTCGAAGCAGCCAAGACGGCGACCCAGGAGTCATCTCTGATCGTCACCGGCACGGTGCGGGCAGACAAGCGAGCGCCGGGTGGCTATGAGCTCACAGTGAACAATGTCGAGATCGTGCAATTGGCTGAGGATTACCCCATAACCCCCAAGGAGCATGGCGTGGAGTTCCTGATGGATCGGCGCCATCTTTGGCTGCGCTCCTCCAGGCAGCATGCCATCCTGCGGGTGCGGGCCGAGGTGGTG
>CAZGKH010000261.1:0-5989 GCA_964525665.1 uncultured Anaerolineae bacterium
TCTGCCACTGGTCAGTGATCTCCAGCTCTTGCCGCGACATCAGCGTCCGCACGGTGGCTGCCTCAGTGGTGGCGATGAAACGAACCTCGGCGGGCGCGTTCGGGCCGAATGATCCGAACCAGGCCGAGTTCTTCTCCATCAGGAGATACTCTTCCAGTGGGAACTCCTTCACCTTGTAGGCGCCAGAGCCAGCGTCGTGGGTTAGCAGGTACTCCTTGCCGTAGTCGCCTTTGTCGCCGTAGGGGCCTGGGGTGACGATGTTGGCCATCACCTCCTCTTCATCGGCAACGTACAGACGGATCAGGCTGATCAGGAAGAGGCCACTCGGTTGGGCGAGCTTAAACTCGACGGTGTAGTCATCCAGCGCCGTGGTGCTCTCAACGGTACCCAGGAACACGTAGGCCAGTCCCTCTCCGATCTCCAGCAGCCGGTTCATGCTGAAGGCGACGTCACTGGCCGTCAGTTCGCTCCCGTTGTGGAACTTGACCCCCTTCTTGAGAACGAAGGTCCAGGTGAGACCATCGCCTGAAACCTGCCAACTCTCCGCCAAGTGGGGATCAACTCCGCCCGCGGTGTTGGGGAAGACGAGAGTGTCGTACAAGTTGCACAGAGAGGACGTACTGGAGAAGTCAGACCCCACCGCAGGGTCAATGTAGGTGGGCCAGGCAAAGGTGACGTTGAGAGTCCTCTTCTCAGGTGGTGGGGCGCCCTTGCCGATGGCGGCGTACATCTCCGCTTCGTCGGCGCTGGGGATGAGGAACTTCCAGCCCGGATGGATCAGGTTGGGGTTCTCAATCTGGGCGAAGCTGGCATCCTCGTCATGTTTGACGTTGGTAGCGCCGACGATGGCCCAATAGGCCGGCCCGCTGCCCAGGTACTTCTCCGCCAGGCTCCAGAGGTTGTCGCCCAGCTTGACCGTGTAGGTCAACTCCTCCTGAGCTGGTGGAGCAGCGCTGGCCGCGCTCACCCCCAGGGGCAGCAGCATGGCAAGCACTAGAAACAGGTTAATAAGCGTCTTCTTAGACATTTGTTCCCTCCTTATTGTATTTTGAGACTAACGCGAGAACACTATTATGGTGTGATAGGCATCCCTCCTTTCGACACACAAACTCTTCACGGGGATGGAGGCAAAAACCAGAGGAAAGCGGACCAATTGTCCATCCGCAACTGATGGATTTTCTGGCCCATGAGGCAAATTGTAATTTCCACGCACAAATTATACCATTGGTTTATCCCTCTGTCAAAACGCCGTTTCACCCACATCACCAATTAACCCACGGCTTGACCAGTTCCCACTCCATTAGCTCTCCCCCTAACGACTATTATACCACGCCTGAACGCGATTGGCAATACCCAAAAAGAAAAAACCGACCTGTTCTAAGACAGATCGGTCTTCTGGCGGGAGCGACGGGATTCGAACCCGCGATCTTCGGCTTGACAGGCCGACATGTTAGGCCACTACACTACGCCCCCATCGGGGGTAAATGATAACACAGAAAGCGGTTTTCGTCAAATTGCGCTGAGCCATTGATCCAATGCCGGGGGCAAGAATAGCACCACCAGGTTGACCACGGCATGGCAACTCATGCTTGCGCTCAAGCCATAGCGCTGGCACACGTAGCCGTAGACGAAGCCCAAGAGCGCCATGACTACCATCACGGCGATCAAGACTGCCGGAAAGCCACTGAGGCCAGGCAAAAAGAGAATACCCTGGCCCAGACCGTAGAGCAAAGCAGCGACCACCAACCCCCGCTCCCGCTGCAGGAACCCTCGAAAATACAATCCCTCGATGGGCACGGCCAGGAGAACCAGATTCTGGAAAAGGGCTGCCAGGCTCCTCAAAGGGAAAAGCTGGGCCGAGGCGGTTTCGAGAGCATCCGTGGCCAATAACAGCAGCGGCAAGGAGATGACCAGGCCAACTATCGCGCCACGCCCCAGGTTAACCAGTCCGTATTGCATGGCTATGGTCTTTTCCTCAGCATAGATCAGGCAGATTCCCAACAAGACCAGCCAAAGTATGATCAAACGAGCTTCCAGCCCTATTCGCCAGGTACCCAGGCCAACCACGGCGAAGACCAAAAAAGTCAGATAGGGGTCTAGGTTCGCCAGGCTGTATCGCTTCTTCTCACCGCGCTTGGAATTCACGACTACCCCATTACCTCTCGGAATACGGCCAGGGCAACCTCGATGTCGTCGGCTTCGATACCGTAGTGCGTCACCACTCGCAAACGTTGACCTCCGATGGCCAGCAGCTTCACCCCTCTCTCAGCGAGCCTGGCCTGCAACTCCGCCGGTGTCAGGCGCTGGTTGGTGAGGTCAAAGATGACGATGTTGGTCTGCACGCGATCCAGATCAATGGCCAGCCCCGGTATTTCGGCCAGGCCCTCGGCCAGGCGACGAGCGTTGGCGTGGTCTTCTGCCAGGCGATCCACCATCTGCTCCAGGGCGACGATGCCGGCCGCAGCGATGATGCCCGCCTGGCGCATGCCGCCGCCAACCATCTTGCGGTTGCGCCGAGCTTCGTAGATGAACTCCGCGTCGCCGCAGATCATCGAGCCTACCGGCGCGGACAGGCCCTTGGACAGGCAAAATTGCACCGAGTCCACGTCCTCCACCAGCTCCTTGACGTCAACTCCCAGGGCCACCGCCGCGTTGAAGACGCGCGCTCCATCGAGGTGGACCGCTAGACCATGTCGTTTCGCCAGTTGGCCAACGGCCGTGGTATACTCAGGCGTGAGAGCGGCCCCACCGCAGCGGTTGTGGGTGTTCTCCAGGCAGATCAACCTGCTGCGGGGATAGTGCACGTTCTCACCGCGGATAGCAGCTTCGATGTCGGTCAGGCGCAGAGTGCCATCGGGTTGGTTGAGCAAAGTGCGCGGGTGAATACCGCCCAGCGCCGCCGAGCCGCCGGCTTCGTAGAGAAAGCTGTGGGCCAGGTGACCTACAATGAACTCGTCGCCCCGGCCACAGTGAGTCAACAGGCTAACCAGATTTCCCATCGTGCCACTTACTACATAAAGAGCCGCTTCCTTGCCCATGCGCTGGGCCGCCATTTCCTCCAGCCGATTAACCGCCGGGTCCTCCCCGAAAACATCGTCGCCCACCTCGGCCTGGTAGATGGCCTCGCGCATGGCAGGTGTGGGCAGGGTCACGGTGTCGCTTCGTAGGTCTATGATTTTCACAACTAGTACCTCCTGACGACAGCCCGGTAGGTCTGCGGTTGGCGGCATTGCAACAACTGAAGCTCCTCGCGATGCTTCCGAACGCTGTCCAGGTCAATGCGCGCTACGATATAGCCTTCGCCCCCCTCCTCAACAGCGCCGTACAACTCGCCTCTCGGACCCACGACCATGCTGTCGCCGAAGAACGAGTAGGTGTACTCCTCACCCACTCGATTGGCGGCGGCCACGAAGAGCGAGTTCTCGTAAGCCCTGGCCAGCACGTAGGTTCGCCACTCCTCTACATCTGGCTGAGCCCAGTTGGCGCAGACGATCAACAGCTCCGCCCCGTCCAGGACCAAGCTGCGGGCCACCTCTGGAAAGGCCAGATCCCAACCGATCAGAAAACCCACCTGACCAAACCCTGCCTCCATGACAGGATACCGATAGCCGGGCCGGAAGGCCAGGCGCTCCTCCCCTCGCAGGTGCACCTTGCGGTATTGGCCGATTATCTCGCCATCGGGGCCGATCAAGATGGCGGCGTTGTAGAGAATGCTCTCCACTTTCTCTTTGACCACCATCCCGAAAGCTATGTGAGGGCCAAACTCAGAGGCCCGCTGGGCCAGCAAATTGGCCGTGGGGCCAGGCACTCGCTCAGCCAGGTCGGTAAAACGCACCCCGCATTCGTAGCCGGTAGTGATCAGCTCAGGGAACACCACCAAGTCAATCTTCTGCTCGCTGCAGATCTTGTCCACGAAATCGGACATCTGCAGCAGGTTCTCGCTAACTTCGTTCATACGGGGGTTCATCTGCACTACTGCCACTCTGATCTCATTCATGGTAAGTTGACTCCTTATTGACGTGATTCGTGATGCGTGTTGCGTGTGTTGCGTGACCCATAGTATAATCACAATCCAGGTATTAGTCAAAACGCACCAGCCTGAAGAGCTGGTGCTGGGCCATGCTTTTTGCGAGCCCATGGCCTCCAGCGCCGCCTGTTCACGGCGGCGCTTTCCTGAGGCACCTGGCTATGGCCCCTTGGATCTCAATGCTCGCCTCTCCACGGCCCTTGCTAAGGTGAGCCAGGAACTCCACGTTGCCAGACGGCCCTTTGAGGGGCGAGGCCATCAGGCCCCGCACCGTCAGGCCATGATCTAATGCCCAAGCAAGGATCTTGCCCAGGACTGCACGGTGGACCTCTGGATCCTTCACCACTCCCCCCCTGCCCACCTCCGCCCGCCCGGCCTCGAATTGAGGCTTGATGAGGGCGATTATATCACCCGCTGGCCTGAGCCAGTCCGTGACCCTGGGCAGCACTAGCTGTAGTGAGATGAAAGAAACATCAACGGTAGCCAGGTCAACAGGCTCTGGTAGGCTCTCCAGGTAGCGCACGTTGACCCTCTCCATCACGACCACCCTCGGGTGCTGTCGCAAGCGCCAGGCCAGTTGACCGTAGCCAACGTCAATGGCGTAGACCTTGCTCGCGCCCCGCTGCAACAGGCAATCGGTGAATCCACCCGTGGAGGCCCCCACATCGGCGGCCACAGCACCGGCCACCTGGACGGCGAAGCGGTCCAACGCCGCCTCCAGTTTCAGTCCGCCGCGGCTGACGTAGGGCGACTTCGATTGCAGGCGAACGTCCGCGCCGCCAGCCACCTGCATCCCCGGCTTGTCCATCACCTGACCATTCACTAAGACCTGGCCGGCCATGATCAGCCGTTTGCCCCGCTCTCGGCTCTCGACCAGACCCCTCTCAACAAGTAGCACATCCAAACGTTTTTTCTTCATAGCTATAGGATAACCACAACTGGTCAAAAAGTCAAGCCGATTTGCTCAAATCGCCATAATCTGGTATCATCTATCCGTTGCAGGAACAAAACCCACATGGAACCAGAACCGCCGATGGAGAAGTGGCTTCCAAAGACGTGAGACGTGAGACGTAAAACGTGAAACGTAAATTACCCATCACGTTTTACGCATCACGTTTCACGTCTCACAGAAGTTGCTTTCCATCCGGCCAAGATGCAGCAGGATGGAAACACCATGCTAACTAACCTCCTCAAAACCATGCGGCCCAAACAGTGGCCGAAGAACGTGTTCATATTTACTGCTTTGGTATTCGATGAGAAGCTATTCACGCCCTCCCCTCTACTCAAGACCTTTGCTGCTTTCATCCTCTTCTGCCTCACCTCCAGCACAGTCTATCTCATCAACGACTTGGCGGATATCGAAAAGGACCGCCAGCACCCAACCAAACGCCTACGCCCTCTGCCATCGGGGCGACTGAAGCCCTCGGTAGCTATCGCCGCCGCAGTGCTGATCCCCCTTGTCTCCCTACCCCTATGTTTTCTGATAGACTTCCATCTTGGTCTTATCGCCCTAATCTATCTCTTGATGATGATCGCCTACTCTTTTGCTCTAAAGAACATCGTCATCCTTGACGTGCTAACTGTAGCTGCGGGCTTTGTTTTAAGGGTAGCAGCCGGAGCGGAAGTAGTGGTGGTGGAGCGCTTCTCACCCTGGCTCTATATCTGCGCCACCCTGGCGGCTCTATTCATTGGGGTTGGCAGGCGACGCCACGAGCTGATCCTCCTTAAGGATGATGCCAACGAGCACCGCGCCAGCCTGAACGAATACAGCCTGCCCCTGCTGAATGAGATGATCTCTGTCGTCGCCTCGGCCACAGTCATCGCCTATTCTCTCTACACCTTCTCCGCGCCCAATCTGCCCTCCAACCACGCCATGATGCTGACCATCCCTTTCGTCCTCTACGGCATTTTCCGCTACCTCTACCTGATCCACGTCAAGAGCCAGGGTGGCTCTCCCGAAGA
>CAZGKH010000262.1:0-5974 GCA_964525665.1 uncultured Anaerolineae bacterium
AATGTTAAATTTGTCAGTCAATCAGCTCGTTCCCTCTAACTTGCCTCTTTCCCGTTCTTGGCGTAAAATACGGTGAGCTTTACACACCTGTAAGTATAGCACAAGCTTACAGGTCATGCAAAGGAGGATTCCCGTGACAACCTGCAAGCGAGAAGAATTGGTAGCTACCTTTTCCATCGTCGCTTCTGACCCCGAAAACGGCGACCTGGGGGTAGCAGTGCAGTCCAAGTTCCTGGCCGTGGGAGCGGTGGTGCCCTGGGCCAAGGCCGGAATAGGAGCCATCGCCACCCAATCCTGGGCTAACACCACCTACGGCCCTGAGGGGTTCAGGCTAATGGCCAAGGGACTATCGGCGCAAGAGACGTTGGCCAAGCTGATCGAGGCCGACGAGGAGCGTGACCGGCGTCAAGCCGGCATGGTAGATGCCCACGGCAACGCTGCCGCTTACACCGGTAAGGGGTGCTTCGATTGGGCCGGCCACATCGTAGGGGAGGGCTTTGCCTGCCAGGGCAACATCCTGGTGAGCGCAGAGACGGTGCAGGCCATGGCCCGGACTTTCGAGGAGAGCGAGGGAGAGCTGGCCGACCGACTGGCGGCGGCGCTGGAGGCCGGACAGGAAGCCGGCGGCGACAGCCGGGGGAGGCAGTCAGCGGCCCTTTTGGTGGTGCGGGAGAAGGGCGGCTACGGTGGCTTCAACGACCGCTATCTGGACCTGCGAGTTGACGACCACCCCACGCCCATCCAGGAGCTGAAACGACTGCTGGAGCTCCACAAACTGTACTTCTTCAAGAGCAAGCCGGAGGATCTGCTGCCCCTGGAGGGGGCAGTAGCCCGCGAGGTCCAGAAAATCCTCTCCGAAATGGGCTACTACAGCGGCGAGATCAACGGCCTCTACGACAATACTACCAGGCAGGCTCTCTTGGATTTCACCGGTATCGAGAATCTGGAGGAACGCTGGCAAGAAGACGCCTGCATAGACCCGGTGGTATTGGAATTCATGCGTCAGAAGAGGGGCGCCGAGTGACAACAAGCGAGAAGCCGCCTGGGCTCTTGCTCAGGCAGCTAGTTTCCTAGTCAGATTTCTTATCTATACTAACGTTTTCAACCGCTTTCTCACAAAACCGCGCTTTATTACACCATTTTATCCATATTTATTACGTAAACTACTCTCTTGCCCACTGTTCGCTGGGATTCCTTCAAGTGTTCTTATGTATAATCTGGCTCTTTTAGCCTGTTTTTTGCACTTTCTTACGTAAACCAGGCTTATCGTCCGGCATCCCGGCATTGATTGAGATCGTCTCCTGGATGGCCTTACGTCAACTTGGGTTTTCGGCCGCTATTTGCTAGGATTTCTTTTCAAACCCCGCCACCCAGTCACTCGGCGCCACATCCCGGCCTCAATTTCAATCCTGTTCTCATCGAATCTAGTTTTATCACATCAATTTCGCAAGCGTTCTTATGTAGACTATTCTTCGCGTCTTGTTCACCGGCTTTTTCTCAGGCTCAACCGCAGTCGAGCTGGGTTCCACATCCAACCTCCTATTTCAGCCGTTTTCTGCCTTAATCTTTCCGCATCCCATCTTTTTAGCTCCTTAGGAAAATCAGGTTTCACACCCCTATTCAGCAAGACTGCCTATTGTTAAACTTCCTTACGTAAACTAGCCTCTGGTGCCCTATTTGCGGGAAGCCTTCTCAGACTCAACCCCACCGCTGTCTCACAAACACAGGCTCCGCAGCCTACTGGACTATTACTCAGAGGGGCAATCATTGCCCAAAAAACCCAGCAAAAAGCACTTTCTCAAGCCATCAGTGGGAGAAAGGTGTGCCAATTTCCCCGCTTTGACCCTATCTGTGGAGCGCTGAGATCTTGGGCAGTCAAGAACGAGAAAACCGCAAAGTCACCAATGTTGTATCCATATCGAGATTTTCAATTGTATTCTCACTATATCTAGCTTTTTATATCGTTTCCTTAAGTTTTCTTACGTTAACTAGACTTTTGCCCCTGTCGGTAGGATTTCCTTAAGTGATCACATGAAGATCAGGTCTTTGCCGCCTGTTTAGCGGGGTGTCCTTTCAAGCTCAACGAAACCACCCTCAATGCCAAATCCAAACCCCAGGTTCCAATCTCTTTCCCGCTGAACCTTGCCCCCTCACACCACTCCTTTAAGCTTACTTACGTAAACTCAGTTCTTCTTCCCTCCATTCACCACAATGCCTTCCCAAACTCAACCACACGATTGCCCGACGCCCCATCTACTACCTCAAAGAACATAAACGGCCAGATCCTCGGCCAACTCCACGGGGCCATCGAACTCGGCTTGGGCTGCCCGCCGCAAACCGTCAAGCTCGCTATCCTGTGCCGTGAAGTGGATGAGCACCAGCTTGCCCACACCGCACCGCCTGGCTATCGCCCCCGCCTGAGCAGGGGTCGAGTGCCCCGCATAATCGCCGGTGCCCTCGTGAAGGAGGATGTCCACTCCCTGGGCCAACCGAACCAATGCCTCACAAGGTTCAGTATCGCTGGAGTAGGCGATGGCCTTGCCGGTTTGCTTGGACATCACTTTCACGGCAATAGTGGGAACGAAGTGCTCCACCGGCGTGGTGCTGATCTCAAACTCGGGCGACTCGATGATCTTGCATCCCTCCCTCATCTCCACCTCGTGGAAAACAACGGGCATGGTACAGGGCCACTCCTGCCATTCCAGCGAATCCATGATCGAGGTGATGGCAGCCACGCTCTTCTGGGGGCCGAAGATATGAAATGGCTCCTGGCGTCCGTAGAGCCACAGGCCCAGCAGAAGGACGGGCACACCGTAGATGTGATCGGGGTGGTGATGAGTGACAATTAGGGAATCGAGAGTGCAGAGATCAACACCAAGTGTCTGGAGCTTGTGCAACGGGCTGCCTCCACAATCAATCAGGATCGAACTCTCCCGCCCCTCAACAACCATGTAGGTGTTATCGCGGAGAGCATCCGCCAATGCAGCCCCCGAACCAAGAATGATTAATCTAGCCATAGATCCTCCCATTTACGCATCAGCCGCCTTCACAACCAGCAACGCCATGTCATCGTGCTGCACGGCCCCTGCCTGGAAACAGTCCACGTGCTCGAAAATGAGATCGCACAAGTCGTGTGCGCTAACCCCACCGGCAGTGGAGACCGTGTCGCGCAGACGCTCCCTCCCGAAGAACTCGCCCGTCGGCGAATTCGCATCGGTGATCCCGTCGGTGTAGAGCACCAGCAGGTCGCCGGAGCACAGGTTAACGCTGACCTCCTCCAGCCTCACCTCCTCCACCAGACCAAGCAGAATCCCCTCGGCGGCCAGGAAACGACATTCGCCGGTGTTGGGGCTGTAGAGCAAGGGGCGGTCGTGGCCGGCGCGAGCGTAACGGAAGGTACCCTCTGTTGGATCGAGCACGCCATAGAAGACGGTGACGAACATATCCGCCTCACCCATCTCTAGCAACAGCTTATGGATTTTCAACAGCACCTGCCGTGGCGACGAGCTGTGCTTGGCCTCGGCATGGATCAGGCTGCGTGTGAGGGCCATGTACAGAGCCGCAGCCAGGCCCTTGTCCGACACGTCCGCCATGACCAGACCCACGCGCCCCTTGCTCAGCGGGATGACGTCGTAGAAATCGCCCCCTACGCGGCGAGCGGGCCTGCTACGGGCCGCGCAGTTGAACCCCGGGAGGTTCGGGAACTCCTGGGGAAGGATGCTCTGCTGTAGCTCGCGGGCCAGCTCTAGTTCGCGCTCCAGCCTCTCCTTTTCCACCAGAGCAGCCTGAGCTTCTTGCAGTTCACGATAGGCTAGGGCAAGCTCCTGGTTCTTGCACTGCAGGTCGGCGATCATGCGCAGATCGGACTCGCGCAGCCGCGCGCTGAGCACCTGGCTGACGTGATACAGCAGCAGAGGCTGCCCAATCAGCACGGAACGCAGATCGCGTTCGGCGAACTCTAACAGGCGAGTTGGTTCCAACGCGCGAATGGTGGCGAAGCGAGGCTTGTCCTCGATGAGGGCCATCTCCCCAAAGAACGTCCCCGGGCCATGCCTGGCCATCACCATCTCCTCGGCGCCGTGTCCTCGTACCACCTCCACCAGCCCCTCGACAATCAGATACAGCTCGCGGCCGGTGGAGTCCTCTTCGAAGACAACCTGGCCCGGCTGGAAGCTCCTCTCCACCGCTGCCTCTGCCAGTTGCTCCACCACGTCGGGCCTGGCTCCTTCCAGAAAGGGCAAGTTGCGCAACATCTCTGTGTTTACAGTGGTCATTGGTTGTGCCTCCCTATCCAAGACCTGACAGGTTTCCCAAAACCTGTCAGGTCTCTCAGTTAATGCGGCTCGATGATGACGTCCTTCCAGAACCACCATCTGACCGGCGATGTGGGGAACTTTCTCACCCATGGCTTCACCAACAGATGCGACCGCCCATAGGTGAGGGGCATGACCGCCGCCTCCTCTATCAGGATCCTGTCCGCTTGCCCGACCAGCCTCATTCGCTCTCCCTGGTCCGTGACCTGCGTGGCTTCCTCTATCAGTCTATCGTAGGTTTCGTTTTGCCACCGAGCAGCCTGCCGCATGGGACACGCTCGCAGGAAGGTGTTGGGATCGGGGTACCCGGCTATCCACCCACCCTGAAATATATATGGTGATGCCGGAAGTAGCCTGTCCCAAAACACTTCCCACTCCACTATGTGCCACGTGATCTCTACGCCCAAGTTCTCCCACCATTGCGTCTGGAGGTAGTCGCCGTGAGGTTGGAAATAGTGCAACGCATGCGCCTCCACAGCAGGGAAGCCACGCCCACCCGGATAGCCAGCCTTCGCCAGGAGCTGCCGCGCCTGCTCGGGATCGTATGGCAGGCCGATCCCTGCTGAGTGTCCTGGTATCCCGGGCGGGACGAAACCGCCCGTGGCCGGGAATCCGTAACCTCTCAGAATCACGTCCGCTAACGTTTTCCTGTCTGCGGCCATGACGAAAGCACGACGCACACGGGGGTCGTCGAAGGGTGACCGACTCACGTTGAATCCCACATATCCGGTGGATGGCCACGGTCCCGAGAGATACTCCCCGGCGTGCCGCTGCCGTGCGCGGTCCTTCTCTAGCGGTGCGAGGTCATCAAGGTCCAAAATGTCCAGGTCCCTGGCCTCATACATCTCTAACGGATCAGACTCTTCCACAAGCAAGGACAACTCCACCCGCTGCACATTGCCCGTGAACCGGCCGCGGTACTCCGGGTTCCGCACCAGGACCATGGACTGTCCCCGCCGCCACGACTCCAGCTTGAAAGGACCGTAAGTGACGATGTTCTCCACCTCGGTCCAGGCCTCACCGTGCTCTTCCACCACGTGGCGGGGCGTGGGACGCGGCACCCACCAGGCCAACAGGAGGAGGAAATGGCTGGTTGGTTTCTCTAACTCCACTACCAGGGTGACCTCGTCGAGAGCCCGAACCCCTACGTAGTCCGGATCGGCCACCTCCCCCTCATGAAAGGCCCTGGCCCCCTTGATATCGTAAAGCAGCTCGACAATTGGCGCCCCAGCGGCCGGATCCAGCACCCGCTTCCAGGCGTACTCAAAGTCCCCCGCCGTCACCGGAGTGCCATCAGTCCACCGTACATCGTCACGCAGGTGGAAGATATACTTGCACCCGCCTTCCAGTACCTCCCAGCTTCGGGCTACCTCGGGAACTATGCCCGTTTCCGGAGTAAACTCCACCAGCCCGCTGAAAAGCTCGTATGTCACGCCGGCGGAGGCTATGTCTCTGGCCATGGTCGGATCCAGGGTCTGGGGATCGTACCAATGCATCCGAAGGGCGTGAGGCGCAGGGGGTGGCGGTAGGGCGGGCTCCATCTCCCCAGCCCGCTGCCACAGGGCGAAGCCCTCGTCATAAGCTTGGCGCGAACGCTGGAAGTCAAAGGCGGTGTGATAGGTCAGCCCCAGCTTCATCAGCGTCCGCGCCGCCCGTTCGTG
>CAZGKH010000263.1:0-5947 GCA_964525665.1 uncultured Anaerolineae bacterium
GGTCCTCAGAGTAGGTTCTCGTTGCGCGGGTCCTCGTGGAGCCAGGCGCGGCTCTGAGCAACGCCCCGCGTTAATTGCCGGCCTGCCAATCCTTGCTGGGCAATGGTCTCGGCCGCGTAATGGGCCACGATGGCCTGGGCGTAGCCGCGAGCGATGTCGGCCGTGGCGGCGTTGGTGCCGTCGAGCAACAGTTGCAGTTGGGCAGTGCGTCCCGAATGCAGATCTTCTTCAAACCCGCGTGGGATGACCAGCGCCGCTTGCACCAGGCCACTGTCGAGCAGGCGATTCACCTCGGCCTCGCTGCTGGCGTAGAGATCGGGGGCAAAACGGCCGGAATTGCGTGCGGCGGCCACAACCTGTCGCGCTGTCCGGCTGTGGTCCTGGTCGAGCACCGCCGTGGGCAGGTGTTGCACGCCGGCCGACAGGGCGTAGGCCATGCTCACCATCTCAATGACCGGCGCCAGCAGGATGACGACCAACAGCGGCCAGTCGCGGATCAATTCGATGGCCTCTTTGTGGACAACGTGCCAGATACGTAGGCATCCCGAAGCAACAGCCTCTAATCTCATCTCCTACCCCAGTTTCTTGCGCAATCGCAGCACGGCGAGTCCGAGGCTTGCTGCGCCGGTGGCGGTCAGGAACGCGCCATTAGGCCACAGTGTTTCCAGGCCGATGCCTTTCAACAGCACGCCCCGGGCGATGATAACGAAGTGGGTGGCGGGCAGGAAGTAGGTCTCGGTCTGCAACCAGTCTGGCATACTGAAACGGGGGAAATAGAAGCCGGAAAGGAAAAAGGAGGGCAGGACGAAGAAGACGAAGGCGATGACGGTGGCCGCCTGTTGTGTGCGGACCAGACTCGAGATGAGCAGGGCGATGCCCAGATTGGCGATCAGGAAGGTGGTTGCCAGGGCCAACAAGGTGGACCAGCCTCCCCGGAAGGGGATACCGAACCCGGCCACCCCTAAACCGGCGAAGAGCCAGGTATCGGCCAGGCCGACCAGCAGGTAGGGAGTCAGCTTGCCCACCACGATTTGCCAGCGACGGACGGGCGTTGCCAGCAGGCCTTCCAGCGTGCCCAGTTCCTTCTCTCGCGCCACCGCCACGGCTGCACTCAAGGCCGGCATCGCCAGCACAATGGCCATCAGGCCGGGCAGGATGCCATTGACTGTCCGCAGGCCGGGGTTGTAGAGAACGCGGATTCGCAGCTCGAGCGGTGAGGCCAGAGCCCCGGACAGCAGGCCCCGGCGCTGCAAGTCGCTGACCAGAGCGTTGGTTGAGAAGTTCGCTGTCAGGGCCTCGACATGTTCCAGGGCGCGGATGGCCTCGTTAGGCGCAGTGCCGTCAACGATCACCTGGACCGCTACCGGCTGGCCCTGCGCCACCCGGCGACCGAAGTTGGCGGGGAGCACGATGCCCACCTTCGCCTGTCCGTTCGCTACCACGTCGCCGACCTCGTCTATGCTGCGTGCGCGGATGTGTAGGGAGAGGAAGTTGTCGGCGCGCAGGGCGTCGAGGAAGGCGCGGCTGCGGGAGGAGTTGTCGGCGTCCCAAAAGACCGCCGGCACGCCCGACACCTCGATGGAGAAGGTATAGGTCAACAGCGCCAGCAGCACCGCCGCGCCCAGGGTGACGATGGTCAAGCTCCACGGATCGCGAAGCAGGTGGCGGAACTCTTTGCGGGCAATCGAGAGCAAGATGCGCACTGTACCGTCTCCTTACCCAGCCAGCAGACCGGTCAGCATGGTCTCGACCAGGGCGTGACTGACCTGTTGCCAGTCCACCGACTCAGGGTCGGCCAGCCATTGTAGGATGAGCCCGTCGTAGACAGCGAAGGCAATGGAGGCCAGCAACTCGGCGTCGGCTGGACGGAACGCACCACTGTCAATCCCCGCCTGGATGATCTGGCCCAGGAAAGTTCGCAGCTCGGCGAAAATCAGCCGGAAGCGCTCGCGGATGGCGTCGTTGCGCAGCATGTGGCTCCAGAATTCCATCTGTACTGGCAGGAACTCGGCCGAGTCGGTCATCATTTGGGCGGCGGTTTGGGCAAAGGCGCGCAGCCGGTCGGCGGCGGTGTCGGCGGGGCGGATGCTTTTGGCGTAGCCCTGGTAAGCGCAGGTCGCCAGCCAATCCTCGAAGACAGCCATGAACAGGTCATCTTTGCTGTCGAAGTAGTGGTAAACCGTGCCCTGGCTGACCCCAGCGGCGGCGGCCACGTCGGAGACGTTGGTGGCGTCGAAGCCCTTCTGGGAGAAGACCCGGCGGGCGGCGTCAAGGATCTGGCGGCGCCGCTCCTCCCGGATCCTGGCCGTTTGCGCTTTGGTCCGTGGTGACATAGTGACCCCGGCTGAGCGTGTATTGATTGACTGATTAGTCAATCAATATTATACACCTTTTTGGCTAGTTTGTCAAGAGGCCGCATCAGTTTTTAAGGTTCGACTCGAGGAGAGGGGCGCCCCAGCAAAGACCCTGGCGACGATCAGTTCTCACCGCCTGGAACGTCAACTGGCACGCTGGCCCTCCACCCCCAGGCCCCGCAACACCAGCTCTTCCGCCGCGTCCATGACTTCGTTCCAATCGTACTGCCACAAGCCGGTGCCCATGGCCAGTATGATCCCATCAAAGAGCGTCATGATCACCAGCGTGGTTGCTTGAGGGGAGTCTACCTGAAACTCACCGCTGGCAACACCGTCCTCAATGATCCGGGCCATGATGTCCAGGTAAGGCTCGTAGAGCTCAAGGGTCAGGCGTTGCACGTCTTCGTCGTGAGAAGTCAGCGCCCAGGCTTCCATGAGCACCCCAAAAAGGGGCACCATCTCCACGAATTCCGCCCGAAAGAGCGACAGGCTGGCCCGCAACTTGTCCGTAGCGGTGGCTTCCTGGTCGGCGACGATGGCTTCCCACGCCTGGCCGAACTCGGCCATGAGCTCCTGGAATAGTGATAGGAACAACTCTTTCTTGCTCTTGAAGTACCAGTACAGCGTGCCCTTGCTCAGGCCGCTCTCGGCCACGATGTCGTCCATCGTCGTGCGGTGATAGCCTTTGCGACTGAAACAGGCCAGCGCGGCTTCGTAGATCTGCGCCTTTCGCTCCTCCGAAACGTCCGGTCTGGGCGTCACTCAGTCCCCCCGTTATCCCTTGATCCGCCGCAGCACCCACAGCATGACCGCCGCGAAGCCAATGGCGTCGGCGGCGCTCAAAACCAGCGCCAACGCCCCTTTCAGGCCGATGGCTGGCGAAATCACCTTGTAGGCCACCAGCGCCCAGATCACCGCCACTACTGCACCCACCGCGATGTCACCCACCAGGCCGTAGGGCGGCTCGCTGTTGAAGGCCAGCGGCAGCAGCCAGGTCACCAGAACACTGCCCACGATAGTGACGAGCAACAAAACGACGATCATTTCCTCCTCCTTTTGCTATCTCTCTCAAAACCCGATTTCTAAACTGACTGGTCAGTCTAGTAACATTATACCAAAAAAACGGGCGATTGTCAAGACCTTTTCGCCCGTTTTTCACAAATTTGACAGCGAATTTCAAGGGTTGAGCTAATCCGTGCTGAAGTGTCCCTCATTCGTTAAATCCATAGATTAGTTGTCAGGACCAGCGAGCTGATTTCACGTCTTCGGCGGCAGTATAACGATCAAATTGGCTACGAGGGTGCGACCATCGTCGCTGAACTGGCCGAAGACAGCGACGCCCACGTTGCGTCGGAGATCGGCCAGACTGGCCTCCCGGTCGTCATGCCACCTGACTCGCGTCCCGTCGCTGAGCAACACCAGGCGCGGCCCCTCGCCGGTTTTGATGGTCACGCTCCTCCCCGCCACGCTCTGCACAAGTCCGATCAAGTCGGGCTTGCCCTTCGGCAACGGCTCCTGGGGAGCGGGAGGTTGCTTGCCAGGTTGTTGCTTCTGGCCCTGAGGAGGAGGCGCCTTGCCGGCACCCGTTATCGAGGGAGGTGCGGCCGTCCAACCCCTCTTCCCCACGTATATCCCCATGGAAAAAGCCCCGATGGTCATGACGGCTACGATGATGAAAGCCCCGCCGGCGATCAGTAACTTTTGGCTCTTGGACATGCCTACCTCCCTGAGTTTCGAGTTCTGAGTTTCGGGTTTCGAGTTCATTCAACTCGAAACTCCAAACTCTCTATTTGACGAGAATCTCCCCGATCTCAAGCACTTCTCCGTTGTACCGCCCCCCTTGCCCAGGCCGCAAGGGCTGCTGTAGGCCCACTTTCAATGTTTGCCAGCCCAAAGACGTTTGGGAGGGCACGACGAGCAGGTAATCCTCGACGATGATGGCATCCCGTGGCGGACGAAGTTCCTGCATGTAGCGGGACAGGTTGCCCAGGCCCAAGGGGTGGGCTTCCAGTGACTCGTCTCCAAGCGAGGTGGTGATGAGAGCTTGCTCTTGTCTCAGCACCCGCCAGTAGAAAGTCAGGTGCAGGTGACTGCCCGGGCTTACCTCCTCACCGTCCAGGTCATAGCCCACTAACTCCAGCCCCCCCAACCGCTGACCGATTCGGTATTCCGGCTCCGCCTCTCTCACCACCAGCTCCGGTGGCTCTGTACTGACCTGGTAGAGGACCAAATCGCGTCCTCTGCCGCCGGGTATCGCGCCGTCGCTTTGGCCCATCAAAACGGGGATGTGCCAGGCGTCGGATTCCACCAGGCCGGGCGGGAGGGCCCAGGGCCCGCGGCCAGCCTGGGGGGAATCGAGGCGCATGGTGGTGTAGATTTCGCGTCCCTTCACATCCTCTGGCGAGGGCCGGGGATTGGTGAGGTGGGGCATCAGAACGTCGGGGCGCACGTCGTAGACCAGGCGGAAGTAGAACATATCGTGGCCGAAGACACCGCCCCGCCCCAGGAGGACGCTCCCCTCCGGCAGAATCTCGAAGACGTTCTGGTAGAAATCGTTGATAGCCGTCTCATCAGAATAGTCGTTCCTCTCGTAGTTGGCCCGCACCTCCCCGGCGATGGGCAGGCAGAGAAGCAGGGCCAGCCCTACGTTCAATGTCCCGTGCCACAGCCTCGCTCCAAGGCTGGAGAAACCAGGTTTTTCCGCTCCACAATGCCTTTCAGTATCCTGGAAGCTCCCGCAACTGTGCGCGCCTTGGTTCGAGAGGGTTCCAAAAACCTGGTTTCTTGGATTTAACAAAGCGCGAACGTACTCCACCAGCCGATACACTCCGTACCCGATGAAGATCGCGTAGATGAAGTGCGCAGGAATGAAGAAGACGTCCAGGTCGAAGGCGCGGTATTGAACGAAGAAGAAAACGTGGACCAGATACATGACGATGAAGAGATAGAACTTCTTGGTTTCGCGGAAGAGCATCTCCCACATCCCGTAGATGCCCAGCGCGATGCCCACCAGGCCGAAGTTCTGGCGCAGGAGTTCCAGGTAGAGGACGATGCGGTCGGGGATGGCCTGGAGGGGGAAGGCGAACTTGAACTCTGGAAACGCGCCCAGGGTGTAGCGGTAAATGCCCTGCAGAGTGCGCGGAGCATTGCGTAGCATGAAAGCGTCGTTCAGAGACGAGGCCTTGTAGGGCAGCCAGAGAAATTGCAGACAGCCCAGGCCAAACAGTGCCAGCGCGCCCGCTATCACCGAGGGTCTCTTCAGTACCCGCCAATCAACCAGCAGAACGTAGAGGGCGAAAGCCAGGGCGAAGCCCAGATTCGACATGTGGGTGCCCAGGCTGAGGCCGAAGGTGAGGGCCGCCAGCAATAAGCAGGCAGTACGGGGTAGACTGCTGCCGACTGCCTCTCCCCCAGGGTTGGGGGGGATTGAGGGGGGGCGCAGCAGCAGCCACACGGTCAGCGCGATCATGAATACGTTGGGCGCGTAGACCTCCGCGATGACGGCCTGCGACCAGAAGGTGAGCGAGAAGGCGAAAAGCAGGGCGGTGAAGGCCGAAGGCAGGCGGCGGTCGGTGATGGTCAGCATGATCAGA
>CAZGKH010000264.1:0-5916 GCA_964525665.1 uncultured Anaerolineae bacterium
TCCAGGCGGTGGCATTGAAGCTCTTGTCGTCAATGCCTCCCATGTCCGTCACCTGGCCTACCGTCAGCGGAGGAACCGGTGTGGCTGTGGCCAATACCTCGAGGGTCTGAACAACCTCTTTCTCGACCTCGACGGTGACCACCACCTCCTTCTCGACCAGCACTTCCTTCTCCACCTCAACGGTGACCGGAACCTCTTTTTCAACAATCACCTGCTCCTTGATCACCTCAGGAGTACCTGAAGTGCAGGCGGCGACAACCATGCTCAGTAACACCAGAGCAACCAGAAACTTCTCTTTCATTTCAATCTCCTCCTTCTTGTTCACTAAATTGGTACACAGAATGTAATTGGCAGGCAACGCGCCTGCCCAGCGTCTGCCGATGCCTGGTGGTTTGCTATCACCTCCTCTCTCGTTTTTGGGCAACCCTTGCGAAGGTTTGGAAACACCATTCTATGTGCGACCTTCGCAAGGGTGCGGGCCTTTCGTCAATACGAAAAAGGCCGTAGGCGCCAGGCGGCCTTGAGCAGATACCAGCGATGGGCCAGGCCGCGCGGCTCGAAGATCAGGAACAGCATTAGAGCGGTGCCAAAGAACAGGGGGCGCAACGCTTGCACCGCGCCCGCGGCAGTGGACGGAAAGACGCTGATAAACAAGGGTCCAAACAGCGTGGCTCCCTCGATCAGCAACTCCACAACGATTGCCCCCAAGATCGGGCCTAGACTGAAACCCAATCCCCCTACGACCAGCATACCCAGGTAGAAAACCGAGTCAGTCAGATTAAACGTTTCCGAGTTCAGGTGACGGATGTTATGGGCTGCCAACGCTCCGGCCACGCCAGCATACACAGCAGCCAGGAAGAACGCCTGGAGCTTGTACTTGAATAGATTCACGCCCAGGACTTCAGCGGCCAGGTCGTTATCGCGGATAGCCACGAAAGCACGCCCCAACCGCGAGCGAGAGACATTGTGTGCAACTACCGTGGACAGGGTCAGCACAGTTAGGGTAATGTAGATGTAGCGCTGCGGATTGTTGAATTCCAGACCGAACAAGACGGGGACTTGCACGTTCAAGCCCTGGGCTCCGTTCAACACATCTGGGAAAGCGTTGCGAGTGAACCAGGGAATGATGAACTGCGCGGCCAGGGTTGCCATGACCAGGTAGAAACCTTTGACCCTCAACGAGGGCAAGCCAAAGACCAGGCCAATTATCCCCGCGCCCAAGGCCGCCACCGGCAGGGCAGCGAAAAAAGACCAGCCCAGATCATTGACCAGGAGGGCCGAGATGTATCCTCCTGTGGTCATGAAAGCCGCCTGCCCCAGGGAGATCTGCCCGGTATAGCCAGTAAGCATGTTCAATCCCTGCACGGCGATGATAGTAATACCGATGCGGTTCACCAGCGCTACCACGCTTTGGCTGGCATAGAAAGGCAGCGTGTACAGCGCCAGGACAAAGGCCAGCAGCAGCCCCCACTGCCAGGGTCGCCGGATGTTGGCCATGTCGCGGGCGTAACTAGTGTCGAATTCACCGGCTGGACGAATAGCCATAGGCTAGATCCTCTCAATACGTTTCTGACCAAACAGGCCCTCTGGCCGGAAAATCAACACGATCAGGAGCACCACGTAGGGCATTATCTCCGCGGCGTTGCGCACGATGGAGGCTTTTGAGGCGGCCACCAGCCCTTGCGACAGTCCAATGATCAAACCGCCGACTATCGTGCCAGGGATTGATTCCAGGCCGCCCAGCAAGACAGCGGGAAACGCCGCCAGCACCACCACCGACAGGCTGAGGTCGAGACCGCTGGAGGTGGCCAACAGAATGCCCCCCACCGTGGCCACCACCCCGGCCAGCGCCCAAGAGAGGCCGAAAATGCGGTGGATGTGCAGGCCGATGCTCTGGGCCAACTCGTGATCCTCGGAAGTGCCCCGCATGGCCAGCCCTGTCTTAGTGAAGCGGAAGAAGGCACCGATAACGAGCACCCCCAACACCGCCACCACGAACGACCAGGTGAGGTTCTGCTTCAAGATCACCACGATGGGCCGATCCTTGAAGACGAAGGGCGTGGTGATGCGATAGGGGTTGGCAGCCGAGAAAATCTGGGGGAAGTTCCGCTGCACGCCGCCGAACAGCAGCAGCGCAAGACCCTGTAGAACCTGGCTCAACGCCAGCGTCATCAGGATGATGGACAGCAAAGGCTGGCCCGTCATGGGGCGCAGCGTCAGGCGTTCGATGATCAGGCCCAACAGCGCAGACAGCACGAGAGCCAAAATGATGGCCGCCCACAGAGGGAGACCGCGTTCCATCGAGAACCACCACGTGATTAACGCTCCCATGAGTAACAACTGGCCCTGGGCGAAGTTGAAGATGTACGATGACTTGAAGATCAACACCAGGCCCAGAGCGCTCAGGGCAATTGGGCCACCAGCCAGCAGGCCGGTGATGGCGAATTGGGGCACCAGTTGCCAGTTCATGCCGATTTTTCCTCCATCATTGTAATCGTCTCGTTCGCCGAGGTCTCTGACCGAGGCGAGGAGGGCTCGGTCAGAGACCTTCGCCCATCGTATAGTTTACCTTCGCCCATCGCAGAGTCTTCGAGGGTCGCGATGTGCACGGTGGTCTCAATGACCCCCTCCCGCCCATCGCGGTACTTAACGGCGGCCTGCACCTGCACTTCATCGCGCCCGCCATACATCGCCTCGATCATATCCCCATAGCGTTCGCCCAGCAGTCCTCTCCGTAGTTTGCGCGTGCGGGTCAGCTCGCCTTCGTCAGCATCGAATTCCTTGTGCAGCAGCACGAACTTTCTGACCCGCGCCGCCGGCGGCAGGGTGCGGTTGACCCCCTCGACGTCCTTTCGGATCAACTGGTAAACCTCAGGCTTCTGAGATAGGTCCACAAAGGTGGTATAGGCCAGTCCCTGCCTCTCCGCCCAGCGGCCGACGTTGTCGAAGTCAATGTTGATCAGCGCAGTCACGAAAGGGTTGTCCTCGCCGCCGATGGACATCACGTTGCGGATATAGGGACTGAACTTGAGCCGCCCCTCAATGTACTGCGGCGAATACTTTTCGCCACTGGACAGAGTGAGCATCTCCTTCACCCGGTCAAGGTAAATCAAGTGGCCGTCTGGGCCGATGTGGCCAGCATCCCCGGTGCGATACCAGCGCTGCCCCTCCTGGTCAACGAAGAACGCTCTCTCAGTGGCCTCAGGGTTTTTGTAGTAGCCTCGGACGACCGTGGCCCCCTTGACCAGGATCTCGCCGTCTTCCGCGATCTTGATCTCCATCCCAGGAGGAGGGACGCCGACCGTCTCAAACCTCACGTCGTCGCCGATGTGCAGGGTGTGCACCTGCGCCTCGGTCGAGCCGTACAGTTGCTTGATGTTGACCCCAATGGCGCGGAAGAAACGGATCACGTCGGGATTAAGCGCGGCCCCAGAGGAATAGGCTGATTTGACCTTGACCAACCCCAGCTTGTCACGCAACGGCTGGAAGACGGCGAATTCGCCCATCCTGTGCAGAAAACGCCAAAGCGGCCCCACCGGTTTGCGTTCCTCAAAGCGCAGGCCCGCGACCTTGTAGCCAACCGGCATGAAGATCTTGTACAGAAAGCGATTGATCCACGTGCTCTCGATCAACTTGACCTGAACCATGGCCACCATGTTCTCCCACAAGCGCGCGCTGAAGAGCAGCGATTGGGGCGCAACCTCGCGAATGTTTTGTTGCACGGTCTCTGGCGCTTCGGGGAAGTTGACCACCATGCCAGTGCGCAAGTGGATGGTCAAACCCAGGGTGTTCTCGGTGATCCAGGCTGGGGGTAGAAAGGACATGTATTCGTCCGTCTCCAGGCGATGGTCAACCTTTATGGTCTGGTCGCAGCCGGCGATGAGGTTCCCGTGGCTGATCATAGCCCCTTTGGGCAGACCCGTGGTGCCCGACGTGTAGCAGAAGACGGCCAGGTCTTCGCTGTGGCCCTGGTTAACGGAGCTTTCGAAGAGATCTGGTTGCTCAGCGTCCAGCGATCTTCCCAAGTCCTGTACCTCCTCGAAACTGATCAGCCAGGAATCGTCGTAGCTCCACAACCCCTTGTCATCCCAGTAGATCACGCGCTGGACGGCGGGAACCTGGTCCTGGATTTCAAGCAGCTTGTCGCATTGCTCCTGGTCTTTGGCGAAGACGAACACGGCGTCTGAGTGGTTGACAATGTATTGGATCTCATGGGGAGCGCTATCGGTAAAAATGCCAACCGCCACACCGCCGCCTGACTGGATGGCCAATTGAGCCCAGAAATATTGGGGATCGTTGTCACCGATAATGCAGACCTTGTCGTCGCGCTTCAGACCCAGGCTGACCAGACCCAAGCTCAACTGGCGCACCTGCTGGTAGGAATCCTGCCAGGTATAGGAGCACCAGATGCCCATGTCTTTCTGGCGCATGGCGATCTTTCCGTCGCCGTATTTCTGATAGCCAGCCAGCAGGCTCTTGGGAAGGGTGTCGAGGTTGCTCATCATACCGTTTCTTCTCCCAGATAGGCCCTGATCACCGCTTCGTTTTGGCGGATTTCCTCTGGTGTTCCCTCAGCGATCTTCAGTCCAAAGTCGAGCACCACGGCCCGGTCAGCGATGTCCATCACCAAGCCCATGTCATGCTCGATCAACAGGATGGTCTTGCCGTGACGCTCGTGGATGTCCAAAATGAAGCGGGCCATGTCTTCTTTCTCTTCCTGATTCATGCCCGTCATGGGTTCGTCGAGGAGCAGCAAGTGCGGCTCCATCGCCAGCGCGCGACCCAGCTCGACGCGCTTGCGCAAGCCATAGGGCAGGGTTCCGACAACAGCCTTGCGAATATGCTCTATCTCGAGAAAATCAATGATCTCTTCCACGACCTGGCGGTGGGCGATATCCTCACGGTGAGCTGGTCCCCAGTACAACAGGCTTTGCAGAAGCCCGGCCCGCATGTGGATGTGGCGCGCTGCCATCAAATTATCCAGCGTGCTCAGGCCAGTATACAGGGCGATGTTCTGAAATGTGCGGGCGATGCCCAGTTGGGCGATGCGATGCGGCGACAGACGGGTGAGGTCGTGACCCTCGAAGGTGATATGACCTTTTTCCGGGTGGTAGAAGTTGTTGATGCAATTGAGCATCGAGGTCTTGCCAGCGCCGTTAGGGCCGATGATGGCCAGAATCTCCCCTTCCCGGACATCGAAACTCACGCCGGTCAAGGCTTGAATTCCCCCGAAGCTCAGCGAGATGTCCTGCACCCTCAGGTGAACGGAATCAACGGCCACAAGCATCCTTTCTGGTTAATAGTCTCTGTGGGTAACTGCTCAGGCTGGCCGCTTGAAGGTGCCTGGCACTTGCAGAATTCGACAGAAAACGCAGAGCCTGCCTGTCACAAAATCGTATGCAATAACCAAATTCAGAAAAAAGTGCCGGGCACCTGAGCAGTTACTCCCCAAATATACTATGAGTACCTGAATCTGTCAAGCGAGGGTCATTCCGCAAACGGCAGCGCCAGCATGAAGGCGATCAGGTCCTGCATCTCGGCCTCGCTTAGCAAGCCGCTCACGTCGTGCTCGTTGTCCGGGCCAGATCGGGTGATGGCCTCGTAGAGGGTGGCCGCGCTGCCGTCGTGGAAGTAGGGCGCGCTATCGTACAGGCCGCGCAGGGTGGGGGTGTCGAACTCCGGGCCAATCCGCTCGTCGTCGGTAGCCGTTCCCACGTCGTGAGTCTGGCGGTCGGTGTAAAAGGGCACGGGATGGCAGGTGACGCAGCCCAATTCCGGATCGTCGAAGATGGCCTTCCCCCGCTCCTCGGCCTCGGTCAGAGGCTCGCCATGAGCGTGGGCTGGACTCAGCGGGATTTGCAGGCCGTCAACGAAAGTGGCCAGGCAGTCCAGGTCGAAGGCGCGACCCTGGTTGGG
>CAZGKH010000265.1:0-5914 GCA_964525665.1 uncultured Anaerolineae bacterium
CCAGCAAAAGTAAAACGTGAATCCTCGTTCGCCGAAGGTCTCCCGACCGAGGCGGGAAGGGCTCGGTCAGAGACCTTCGCCCAGCAAAGGGTTCGGTCAGAGACCTTCGCCCAACAAAAAGCAAAACGTGAAGCGTGAGGAAATAAAGAAGCGGAGCCGCAATGTGCGGCTCCGCTTCTTTGTATGGCTGTATCTACCTGCAGGGCTATCCGCCAACTAGGCCAGCATAGCCTCCAGTTCAGCGCCATCGAGGCTCTCTTCCTCAATGAGGCGCTGGGCAAGAGCGATAAGCTTGTCCCGATAGGTGGTCAGGATCTCCTTGGCTCGGCTATAGGCCTCGTCAATAAACCCCCGCACCTCCTGGTCAATCTCCTGCGCCACTGATTCGCCGTAATCGCGCTGCTCGGCAATCTCCCGGCCCAAAAACACCAATTCCTGCTTCTGACCAAAAGTCATGGGTCCCAGATTTTCGCTCATCCCGTACTCACAGACCATCTTGCGGGCCAATTTGGTGGCCTGCATGAGGTCGTTTGCAGCGCCGGTGGTCACGTCGTTGAACATCAACTCTTCCGCCGCACGTCCCCCCAAGAGGCCAGCCAACTGGTCCTTGAACTTGGCCCGGTGCTTGAGGTAGCGATCTTCTTCGGGCAAGGGCATGGTGTAACCCAGAGCCATTCCCCGCGCGACGATAGAGACCTTGTGCACCGGGTCGGAGTGAGGAAGCTTGTTCATCACCATGGCATGTCCGGCCTCGTGGTAAGCAATGATCTCCTTCTCCTCGTCGCTGATGATCCTGCTTTTGCGCTCCGGACCAGCGAGTACCCGCTCTATGGCCTCTTCGAACTCCTCCATGCCAATGACTTTCTTGTCCCTGCGGGCTGCCAGTATCGCCGCTTCGTTCACCATGTTCTCTATGTCAGCTCCCACGAAGCCGGGGGTCTGCCTGGCGAGCACGGATGGATCCACGTCATTGGCCAGGGGTTTGCCCCGCACATGCACCTCCAAGATCCCCTCGCGTCCCTTTATGTCGGGAATGTCCAACACCACCCGCCGGTCGAAGCGGCCCGGTCGGAGGAGAGCAGGATCCAAAATATCAGGGCGGTTGGTGGCCGCCAGGATGATCACATTGGTATCGGTGTCGAAGCCGTCCATTTCCACCAGGATTTGGTTCAGAGTTTGCTCTCGCTCGTCGTGGCTGCCTCCCAGGCCAGCTCCGCGGTGCCGCCCCACAGCGTCTATCTCATCCACAAAGACTATACAGGGGCTGTGACGCTTGGCCTGATCGAAGAGGTCACGTACTCGACTGGCCCCCACACCCACGAACATCTCTACAAACTCAGAGCCCGATATGTTGAAGAAGGGCACCCCCGCCTCACCTGATACCGCCTTGGCCATGAGGGTCTTGCCCGTGCCCGGCGCGCCCACCAGTAGCATACCTTTGGGGATGCGAGCCCCCAGGGCGATGAACTTCTCCGGCTCTTTGAGGAACTCCACCACCTCGTACAGCTCCTCTTTGGCCTCCTCTACGCCGGCCACATCCTCGAACGTAACCGTTGGCTGGTCGCCGGTGAACATACGAGCCCGGCTCTTACCAAAGGAGAGCGCCTGGCTATTGGACCCCTGGGCCTGGCGCAGTAAGAAGTAAAACAGGGCCACGAAAAGGATGGCAGGCAATATACCGCTAAGCAGAGTTACCCAACCGGCCAAATCACTAGGCTGCTCGTACTCGATGGTAATCGCCGCTAGTTCCTCCTCGCTAACACCCAGATTCCGCAAGGTCTCGACGACGTCTGCACTATTTCCCTTGCGAGACAGCAACGGCTCTTTTCTGTTCTTGAACTCTATCTCTAGAGTAGAATAGTCTCCTGAAACGAGGATATGCTCTACCCTGCCTGCTTTGATCTCAGCAGCTACCTCACTAATGGCCATCTCCTCAATTTTCTTCGACTGCGAAGAGTAGTTGAAAAACAGAAACACCGCTGCCACTACGATGGCTAAAGCAAAGATACTTCTAAACCTTCCACCTAACACTTTTTCCTCCGTCTTGTGATTAGATATTAGCCTTCACTTTCTTTACTGTATTATACCAGAGATTGGCTAAATTTGCCAATTAAGAACACCGATGCGCAGGATTTACGGATTCCTCGCCAGCCCAAGTCACTCGATCCTCAATGGGCGAAGGTCTCCGACCGAGCCCTCCCGCCTTCGGTCGGAGACCTCGGCGATCAGAAAATCGGTTTCTTGCACAATGAGTGGCGCGAATGCGCTACGGAGCAAGCTGGCAAGAACGCTGATTCCCAGGATCTGCACGTTCCTACTCAATCCAACTCACTTGATCCGTTAATCCTGCAAATCCGTGTTCTACTGCGCAGGAACCACTCGCAATTCTTTTACTAAGACACCGTCTTGCAGCGCTGTCGCTTCTCCAGGATCAACCACCAGCAAGCGCTGCATGGTAGCCCGCGAGTACATACCTACTTTGAGCCAGTAAATGTCAGGAAGGGCATCGCTAGGAATGGGGAGTTCATAGGGGTCTCTCACTAGCTCGCCCGTCACCCACGCACTGGTGGGGTATGCGCCATCACCTGGCTGAACATCCCGCTGCACCAGAGTTGAGCCATCAGCTCGCGCCACGTGCACAAAGACTGTATAGTCATCCTGGATCTGCTGCAAAGCACGCCAATACAAGACCAGTCGCACCGCCTCTCCCGGCTGCAGGCTATCGTTTTCCAGATCGCAGGCCATGAGGAGTATCTTGTTGTCCAAGTTGACGTTCAGCACCAGCCGCGGACCACTGCTGACTATCAAGGTAACAACGCTTCCCTCGGAGACAATAGAACCAGCCGGAGGGGCTTGGGACAAAATGGTGCCTTCAGCTTCCTTACTCCACATACTCTTCTGAGAGATGTCCAGGCCCATTTCCCTCAAGCCAGGCTCTGCCGTCGTGATCAGCAAGCGCTCTACCTCAGGCACCGTGACAAAGTTCGGCCCCTGACTTATGACAACTCCTACAGTCTCTCCCTTCCTGACCAACTCACCAGCAGCTATCGTTTGAGAGCTGATATCCAGAGCGGGTATGGAGAGATCGTGTCTCTCCCCTACCACAGCCAACTGCAAGCCCGCATCTTCGACCATCAGACGGGCTTCCTCCTGACTCAGGCCAACTAGGTCGGGCACCTGTACCTGGTCAGGCGCAGGAGTGGCAACAGCGACGGGGATAGGCGTGGGCTGTGGAGCGGCGGCATTATAGCGCTGGTATACCAGCCACGCCAGGGGTATCAAGCACAGTACGGCCAAGACGGCTACCATCCCCAAGAAAACGGCTAGCCAGTCTCGCCCCCCTTCCTCTTCTTCGTAATACACATCTCGTCTTGGCTGGGGCCGAGGCGGTTGGGGTCTAGCGGGCGGTTCGGATTCCCTGATCTCTTCCCGGCGGGGCCGAGGCTTGACAGTAGCGGGACGACTGGCAACCAGAGTTTCCTCGCTCAAGCGTCTGTAGCTATCCAGGATACGCCCCAACTGATCCGCCGTGCGGTAACGGGCCGACGGTTCCTTGGCCAATACTTTCCGCACAATCCGCCCCACTTGCGGGGGCACCTCGGGGTTCAGTTGCCGCAAGGGCACCGGCTCCTCCCTCAGATGCTTAAGAGCCACACCCATGCCGGTATCGGCCTCAAAAGGCAATCGGCCGGTCAGCATCTCGTACGCGAGGACGCCGATAGAATAAACATCTGAGGCTGGACTAGCGCTTTCACCGGCCGCCTGTTCCGGTGAAAAGTAGTCGGGCGTGCCCCAGATGATCTCTCCCTCAATAACGGAGGCTGCCGAAAAGGCGGATGCGATACCGAAATCAGTCACCTTTACTCGGCCATCGGCGGTAACAAGGACATTCTGAGGCTTGATATCGCCGTGCACGATGCCCGCCCGGTGAGCATGCCCTACTGCATGGCAGATTTGCATGACGATATCCAGGGACTGCCCGATGGAAAAAGGGATACCTACCTGGAGCAACTCTTTGAGAGTTGGTTCCTCCACGAGTTCCATCACCAGATAATGATAATCGCCATCTTGACCCATCTCGTAGGTAGCAACGATGTTGGGATGCACTAAGCCGGCTAACGCCTGAGCCTGGCTGCGCAAGCGGGTCAAGAAAGCCTCATTCTCAACGTAGGCCTGTCGCAGCACCTTGACCGCCACCGTCATATCCCGCCAGGTATCCTCGCCTCTGAAGACGATGGCCATTTTCTCCACGCCGATCTCGGCCAGCAGCCGATAGCGCTTGTTCAGGATGATTTTCTCAGCCATTTAAATTAACATTCTCCGGATACGGCTCAGATGGCAATTGAAGCGACGGTGGATCATCGCAGCCTCTTGCCCTTCTTCTTATTAATTTCCCAAACCAGCGGGGGCTCGTCATAGAACTGCTCGGGGCGGAAGCGGACCGGCTCAATGATCGCTTTCAATTCCGCTGCGCAGAACCTCTCGGTGCACTGGCGTCTGAATTGTAGCTCCATGTGACAGCCCAAACATATTATACCAGCTTCTGCGATAGACGCAACTTGCTTTCCCCTCGGTTTTGTGCCATAATACGGGCACTTCGAAACACGACAACTGATTCAGAATAAAACGGATCAAAAGCAAGAAACCTGTATTGAGCCTGTCGAAGTATCCGTTCCTTTCCCAATCCGTTGTAGTGTGATAAGGGACGCCGCATGACCGCCGATCACCGAAGATTAATGAAAATCCTGAGCACTCTTACAGAAGCCCAAGAGGCCCCCTACCCCAACTGGCCCGACCGCCACTCTGGACATCGGGCCATGGGCTATTTCTGCACTTACGCTCCGGAAGAGATTGTTCACGCCGCCGGCTTCGTGCCGCTGCGCATCCGCTCCAGCCGCCAAACCCCCAGTCACGCCGACGCCCATCTGCAAAGCTACACCTGCGCCCTCTGCCGCAGCGGGCTGGATCAAGCCCTGCTCGGCGACTTGAGCTTCCTGCACGGGGTGGTCTTTCCCCACACCTGCGACACCATCCAAGCCCTGGCCGACGTCTGGCAAATGAGCTCCCCCGACCTATACGTGGAAACCATCGTCCAGCCTGTGCATCTGTCCTCCCCCAGCGCGCGGCCCTACCTCATCGCCGAGCTGCAACGTTTTCGCCACTCCCTGGAAGAGCTCATCGGCCAGGAGATCAGCGATCCGGCCATCGGCGCGAGCATCAAATCCTATAACGAGAAGCGCCGCCTCCTGACCCGGCTATACGATCTCCGCGACCGGCTCACCGCGCCTGAACTCTTCGCCGCCACCGGTGCGGGTTTCGTCATGCCTCCGACGGAGTACAACCAGCTCCTTGCCGAATTGGTCGAACTCCTGGCCGAAGAGGAGCGGACTCCGCAGGGAGGTCCGGGCCTCATCCTCGTCGGCGCCGTCCTAGACGATCCTGCCATCCTGGCCATCGTCGAGGAGCTGGGCGCGCGGATTGTGGGGGACGACCTCTGCACGGGCAGCCGCTACTTCGCCCAACCTGTCGAGGCCGACGGCGACCCCATTGCAGCCCTGGCTGATCGCTACCTCCGTCGCCTGCCCTGCCCGGCCAAATACCATCCCGATCACCAGCCTGGCGAACACCTGCTGAAGCTGGTCAATGAAACCCAGGCCGACGGTATCGTCTTCGTCCTGCTGAAGTTCTGCGACCCGCTCGCTTTCGACTACGCCATGGCCAAAGAGAAGCTCGACGCCGCCTCCGTGCCCCATTTACGCCTGGAGATGGAACACGCCCCCGCCCTCGAACAATGGCGCACCCGCCTGCAAGCGTTCTTAGAAGTGGTAGAGGAGTAACTATGGCCAGAAAATACAAGAAGCTGCGCACCGCCAAAGATCTCAACAAGCTGATGACGCGCTACTACACCAAGAGC